>JAJZUM010000012.1 GCA_021848605.1 Pseudomonadota bacterium
TACATTAAAAACAAAATGATATCAGGATGACTGTAGGTATATTCTGGTTTAATGGTTATCCACAAATTCTGTGGATAACTCCGTGGAAGACTAGATGTAATCAATCTGAAACCTAAAGAATATGCCATCTGGCACGGATTGATCATTTTTTAATCAAAAAATAAATCTTTTAAATACAACAAGTTAAAAATGGCAATAGCATTTTGAGCCGAACATGAAAAAATCTTGTCGATTTTGGCAGGTATTCACAAATTGGGTATTACTGCAACATATTTGTCATACTTATTTCTTATAAATCGTGCCCTGAATCAGTGCTTGGAATGCACAGCCCGCCCCCAAATCAAGTGACCATAAAACAGATGTCAATATCTTGTCAGCTGAAATAGACTATGAACTTTAATGCATCTGTTCTAAAATTCACCTATTAAATGATCAGGTGCAGGTTGGTACAGGGCATGATGCTGTCATGACGATAATAACGGCATGGTTCTATAGAACAGGCACTCGGCTGCTTCAAACTGCAGTTGTATTGCTGGTCGCTTTCCTGTTTTGTCCCTTCGGCTGGACAGGGAAGATTTACACCTTTCGTGATGATCAGGGCAATTACCTTTTTACCAATATGGTCAATCAGGCCCAGCAACCGCAGGGTTCAGCTTTTCAGGAATACCGTCATCTTGAGAAAATCACCTATTACAAGGACAGCAACATTCACAGCTATCACAATTGGGGAGGAAATGAAGACGCTGTGCTTGCTAGTTTCAGCAAAAACAGACATCGGTGGGATCCTATTATCCGGCGAGTAGCCCAGCAGGAGGGGATTGATAGCGGCTTAGTGAAAGCCGTCATGCACACTGAATCTGGATTTAACCCGGCTGCACGTTCACTGCCCGGTGCTGAAGGCCTCATGCAATTAATGCCGGCGACCGCTCGCTTGTACCATGTCTCTGATCCTTATGACCCAGTACAAAACATTCGTGCAGGTGTACATCATTTGGCTTATCTGATTCATAAATTCGGCGATATTAGTCTGGCCCTGGCTGCCTATAATGCTGGAATTAAAAACGTCATAAAATATGGTGGGATACCGCCATTTTCTGAGACACAGGATTATGTTCGTAGAGTTTTAAGCCGCTATCACCACCTCTATGCAGCAGGGGTCTGACGACAGAACATTATTAAATTAATTTAATATTTGCCTGCCTAACGAAATTTCCTTACTCCTTGACTAAAGTTTAATCATCACTCGTCAACTTGGATCAAGGAGATCGATCGATGAAGATACCCCGGCGATTGCTCAGTCTGTGCACATGTATTGCTTTTGGTATCAATGGCTACGCAACCGATATCAGTTTTTCAGGTTTTGCCGACATGACGGCTGGCAAAATACTGAGCGGTAATCTGCGCGGGCAGAGTCAATGGCTTTCACCTAATTATAATTGTCCTTGTTTTATTTCCAATTATGAATATGGTGGGGTTTATCAGAATAACGGCTGGAATGCCAGTAATGAAAGCATGGTCGGTGTTCAAGCCAATGCCCATATTGATGATCAGTTAAGTGCTGTTGTTCAGGTGGATGCCCGCGGTCTGAATGGTTATCAAGCCAGCGTTGACTGGGCCTATGTTTCCTATAATCTGAACAATCAATTTACTGTACAGGCCGGCCGAAAAAGACTTCCTCTTTACATGTACTCTGATTATAACTACATCGGCTATGCCTACCCCTGGATACGCCCACCCGTAGATCTGTATGGCTGGGAAATTTATTCCTATGATGGGGCGAACCTGCAGTACACCAATACCTTTGGCGACTGGGCGCTGTCCACCAACTCCTGGGCAGGAAATAGCACCAATCTGAACGCTCCGGGACTGACGAATATCTACAATACAGGAACGCCGATGGACACGTCCTGGCGGGATATTATCGGCACCAGCATTGATTTTAGTAATGATTATGTGCACTTACGCGCTGTGTACATGCAAAATAGCTACATTCAGTCCAAACAGCAACTTGAATTCCCTGCAGCAACCAATTCTGTGTCCCCTGGAATTTTCCAGTATGCTGCCAATGCACCCTATGCCGGTGGACGTCAGCAAGTCTGGGGACTGGCCTTTAATGCAGACTACGACAACTTTATCTGGAAAAGTGAATACAACGATGTTCGTCGACCCACCAGCCCTTATGTAGCCAATGCTTCGGGAAACGGTGGGTCCTTTGCTCCAGGCTACTCTGGTTTATCATTCTTGACTGCGGCAGGTTACAAATATCAGCAAGTTACCATGTTGTATACATTTTCTCAGTATTGGGAACATACCTCGGACTATCAATACTATTCGCCTCAACGTGATAATACCCGCAGCGTCGTAGTACGCTGGGATTTTCATACCAATGCTGCCTTAAAAATGGAGTATGATGTTGTTAAGGATCATTCTGCAACCCTGACGTCAAATGGCGCTGTTGCCCCAGGCGGTTACCCGGTTTTTGTCGGCAACAGCAAATTGCTTGCTGTCGGTCTTGATGTCATTTTCTGAGGATGCCACCATGAAAAGGATGATACGTATTGCTCTGGGAATAACATTAGGCATAGCTGTACTCAACGCTAGTGCGGGTCTGCTCGTTATTGTCAATCCACAGAATCACAATCTGTTAAACGCTGATCAGGTTCGTAATATCTTTCTGGGCAAGACTCGTAGCTTCCCAGATGGCTCAACCGCCATTCCGGTTGAAGTATCAACACCGCCTTCATTGCGTCAGGAATTTGAAAAAATCGTCCTGAAAAAAGATGATGCTCAAGTTCGGGCCTACTGGGCACAGATGGTTTTTACCGGGCGTGCAACACCACCTAAAACCGTTTCCTCCGAAGCTGAGCTACGTTCACTGGTCGCCAGTAATCCCAATCTTGTTGGTTATGTGGATACTGGGGCCTCTGACAAATCAGTCAAGGTTGTGTTACAGCCCTGATAAAATCTTCCGTTCACAGAAAAGACCGGGGTTGCAACATCCCCCGGTCTTTTTGTTATTTAGGTCCGATTTTGCATTTGCTGGGCGAGGAAAAACCAGGTGTCCAGCACAGAATCACGATTCAGTGAAATGGAATCAATACCCTGCTCCATCAGCCAGAACGCCAGATCTGGATGATCTGAAGGACCCTGTCCGCAAATGCCAACGTATTTGCCGGCTTTTCGGCAAGTTTGAATCGCGCGGGACAACAGGAATTTGACTGCCGGATCACGTTCGTCAAACAAGTGAGATACAATCCCTGAGTCGCGATCAAGGCCAAGTGTCAACTGGGTCAAATCATTGGAACCAATCGAAAAACCGTCAAAATGCTCGAGGAATTCCTCGGCAAGAAGCGCATTGGTTGGCAACTCACACATCATGATGATTTTGAGACCATTTTCACCGCGACGCAGTCCTTGTTCTGCCAAAAGTTCAATGACACGGCGGGCTTCACCCGGTGTACGAACAAAAGGAATCATGATTTCGACATTCGTAAAACCCATCATATCACGAACTTTCTTCAATGCTTTGACTTCCAGTTCAAAGCAATCACGAAAGGTATTTGAGATATACCGTGACGCTCCACGGAAGCCGAGCATCGGATTTTCTTCATCTGGTTCGTAAAGTTTTCCACCAACCATCCCGGCATATTCGTTTGATTTGAAATCAGACATACGAACAATGACCCGTTGCGGAGAAAACGCTGCAGCTAGAGTGGCGATGCCCTCAACCAGTTTTTCCACATAAAAGTCGACTGGGGAAGCATAACCCATCCAGCGCTCGTCAACAGCCAGTTTGATGTCCCGTGGCAAGTGTTCATAGTTGATCAGTGCTTTTGGATGCACGCCAATCATCCGGTTGATGATGAACTCAAGGCGTGCAAGACCCACACCCTGATTCGGAATCTGAGCGGCTGAAAAAGCGGTATCGGGTGAGCCAACGTTGAGCATGATCTTGAAAGGCAGTTTCGGCATAGATTCAATGCTGTTGCTTTGAACCTCAAAATCGAGCTGTCCTTCATAGACAAAACCGGTATCACCTTCTGCACAGGATACCGTCACCGGCTGTCCTTCTTTAAGCAAATCCGTGGCATTGCCACAACCTACAATGGCAGGAACCCCAAGTTCACGGGCAATAATGGCAGCATGGCAGGTCCGCCCCCCCCGATTGGTCACAATCGCGGCTGCTCGCTTCATGACTGGTTCCCAATCAGGATCGGTCATGTCAGTTACAAGAACATCACCAGGACGGACACGATCCATATCTCGAATACTGGTTACGATGCGTACTTCACCGGCACCGATGCGTTGACCAATGGAACGACCTTCACAAAGCACCTTGCTCTTTTGCTTGAGCAGATAACGCTCCATCGTACCCAGTGATTGCCGACTCTTCACCGTCTCAGGCCGGGCCTGAACAATATATATTTTGCCATCGTCCCCGTCTTTAGCCCATTCGATATCCATGGGCTGACCATAATGTTTTTCGATGATGATGGCTTGACGCGCCAAAACTTCGATATCCTGATCATTGATACAGAATCGGTGTTGTTCCGTACGCTCTACATCAACAACCTGGGTCGATTTGCCGGTATGTCCATGACTTCCGTAGACCATCTTTTGGGCTTTGCTACCCAGATTGCGACGCAGGACAGCAGGTCGACCTGCTTCCAGCGTGGCCTTGTGAATATAGAATTCGTCAGGATTGACACTACCCTGCACAACCATTTCACCCAAACCATAGGAGGCCGTAATAAAGACAACTTCACGAAATCCAGATTCAGTATCCAGGGTAAACATGACCCCCGATGTGCCGGTCTCAGAACGAACCATGCGCTGAATACCTGCCGACAAAGCCACGTGGTGGTGGTCGTATCCCTGGTGAACGCGGTAGGCGATCGCCCGATCGTTAAAGAGTGAGGCAAAAACCTCACGAACAGCGATCAGTACATGTTCAATACCACGAATATTCAGAAAAGTTTCTTGCTGACCCGCAAAGGAAGCATCAGGCAAATCTTCCGCTGTTGCCGATGAACGAACCGCTACAGCAACATCGTCTGCTCCCTGACACATGCTGGCATAAGACTCACGAATAGCTTGTTCTAAATCAGCCGGAAGCGGGGCATCCATAATCCAGCCACGAATTTTTTTCCCGGTTTCAGCCAACTGAATCACATCATTGACGTTCAGAGTTGCCAGAATGTCTGCAATTTTGCGGTTAAGTCCACTCTGCTCCAGAAAACTGCGATAAGCACTGGCTGTGGTCGCAAATCCTCCGGGTACAGAAACACCAGCGTCCGTCAGATGCCGAATCATTTCACCCAAAGAAGCGTTTTTGCCACCAACTGTTTCAACGTCATGCTTACCAAGATTCTGAAGCCAGACTACATGCTGATTCAAGGCCATTCTCCTTAAAGACTGGGTCAATGCAACAGTTCACTGGATCACAGTGCTGTTCACTTAGAAACCGTCCTGATACAGGTACGATCATTGCTCCGTCGAACAAGCGATAAAGGCGACGGATTGCAATCAGTGTAAACGATGATCCCGGCTTTTTCCTGTTGGAGCGAAAAAGCTGCAACAAGTTTATAAAAAAATCAGCCACGGCTTAATACAGAGAAAACTCAAACAACTTATTGATTATAAAGAAAAGAACCAGAAGAAAAATGAATATGTTTTATGCAAAACCGGTTCTGACAAGATCACTCAATCACATACCAGATATCATTTAAATGAATATAATAAGAACATCAGCCTTCATCAATGCCCTCCTCCCTTGCCGCCTGCAACAAAGGGCGGTCGGGTAAGCCAGATAATGCTGATCAGGCTGATAAAAATAACACTGCCGGTACGAAAGACTTCAGCGGTAGCGATCATATAACTGTGTGTACTTAACAGGTTCAGGATATAAGCATCGGCATGTAAACCTCTTATGCCAAAATGGTGCAACTGGTGTTGATAGGCATCAAAGGCCGGAATACCCTGCTGCATCGACTCGGAAAGCCGAAGCCGATGAAAACGCATTCGGTTATCCCATAGCATGACAACCAGAGACGTCCCAAAGCTTCCTGAAAGGGTACGAAAAAAATTCGAAAGCCCCGATGCTGCCGCCATACGTTCCGGCACTATACCTGAAATAATAATGCTGTTGACCGGGATAAAAAAACAGGCAATTGCAGCACCCTGTAATATTCGGGGCAGAACCATAACCCGAAAAGGTGTATCCATACTAAATGTGGAAAACCAGAATGTGGTTATTGAAAATATAATGAAAGCCAGACTGGCAAGAATTCTCAAATCAACACGAGCCACATTCCGTCCAACCACGGGTGAAAGCAGCAAAGCCAACACGCCAACCGGCGCAGTCGCCAACCCTGCCCAACTGGCCGTATAGCCAAGAACTGTTTGTAACCAAAGAGGAAACATGACATTCATGGCAAAAAAACACATGAACCCCAGAGACAGAGCAACAACACCCACACCAAAGTTAAGTCGACCCAACAAACTGAGATCAACAACCGGATGCTGATCAGTGAGTTCCCAAACAACAAACACGCTTAGGGCAACAACCGCCGTGATGGCCAATCCAATAATGATGGGCGAACTGAACCAGTCAAGATCATTGCCATTATCCAGCATCAACTGCAAAGAACCCACGCCAAGCACCAATAAAACCAGACCAACCAGGTCAATGGGTTGTCGCTGAATCACGCTCTCTTGATCCCGCAAAAATTCCCAGCAAATCAACCCGGCAAGGATACCGACAGGAACATTGATATAAAAAATCCATGGCCAGGTCATGTTGTCGGTAATATACCCCCCCAACAGGGGGCCGCAAATCGGCGCAATCACAACGGTCATCGACCAGATCGCCAAGGCCAGACCACGCTTGTGCGCAGGATAAACGCGCAGCAACAAGGTCTGCGACAAAGGCACCATCGGTCCGGAAACAAGTCCCTGGAACAACCGGAATGCCACAAGTTGCAATAAACTGTGCGCTAGCCCGCATAATGCGGAAGCCAACGTAAATAATAAAACCGAACTGACAAAAACCCGAACTTCACCAAAACGACGCGCGATCCAGCCCGTCAAAGGCACGGCAATGGCCGCTGCCAAACCATAGGATGAAATCACCCATGTCCCTTGGGTCGGACTAGCTGCCAGATCGCCGGAGATTGTCGGCACAGAAACATTGGCAATGGCCGTATCGAGAACTTCCATAAAGGTTGCGACTGCAAGAGCCACACTGAGCACACCGAGACGAGCACCCATAATCGGGGCTGATTCCTGCTCCAAGGACATTGCTGTTATTCCCCCGCCTTGTCCACCATAGCCTGCGCAGCCTTTTCGGCAACCTGACGTTGCCATGCATAGATGTCCGTCTGCAGCAACGCAGGCGCTAAAGTCGGAGTTGATCCATGCCGGCTTCGATCATGCGTATCAATGACGACTTGCATGGATAAACCGATGCGCAGTGGATGAGATTGAATTTCTTTCGGATCCATGGCAATGCGTACAGGTAAACGCTGCACCACCTTGATCCAGTTACCAACCGCATTTTGAGGTGGTAAAAGCGAAAAAGCACTGCCAGAACCCGCAGACAAACCGGCAACCACGCCATGAAAGACAACATTGTGGCCATAGAGGTCTGAATAAAGTTGTACCGGTTGCCCAACACGAACGTTTCGCAACTGATTTTCCTTGAGATTGGCATCGACCCATAGTTCACGCAAGGGTACAACACTCATGAGTACATCGTCCGGGCTCACATGCTGCCCAGGAACAGCTTGACGACGAGCGATCATGCCATCTACGGGAGCCCGAATGATCAACCTTTCTGCATCAAGATAAGCGAGGGCATAATCAGTACGAATTTGTTTCAGTCCTGGATGTTTATCGGGATTACAGGTAATGGCCCTTACCTGATCTACATGAAGATCTTGCCGCGCTTTAGCCAAGGTAGCCTGGGCTTCCCGTAATGCATCAAAAGCATGAATGCGCGCCTCAGACGCCAGTGCCGGACTATGTAGAAGCGGTTTACGGCGATTCCAGTCACCTTGAGCCGCATCGAGTTCAACCTGTCGTTGTCTGACAACAGCCCGATCTCGATCAATCATGGCACAGGCTTCATGAACCTGTCCCAGCAAGGTCTCATATTGTTCGGCCAAATGTTCAAGATTCAGAGTTGCCTTGGCATCATCAAGGCGAGCAATGATTTGCCCAGCATGAACCTGCTGCGTATCATCGACCAGCACCGAAACCAATGTACCCGAAACCTGGGGATGTACCGGTAGATCGTAGCCTTGCACATAGGCATCATCGGTTTCCTCCTCGTACTGCCCCCAAAGACTCCAATGGATCCAGGCAGCCAAAGCCAGTGTTCCAAAAACAACCAATAGAATCAGCAGGGATTTCTTACGACCGGGTTTGCCAGAGAAGTCCGTCATGTTTACACCTCATTCTAGGGCCTCACTGATGAACCTGACGGGAGTCATGAAAGCCACCGCCAAGCGCCTGGATTAAATCAAGATAAGCGGCCAGTTCCTGCTGACGCCTATCCAGAACACGACCCTGAAGGTCAAGAATGGATTGCTCAGCCTGAAGTACCGGTTCAGCATCCGTAAAACCAGCCTGATAGCGAATCCGGGCATCGTGCTCTGCCTCGTCAAGCTGGGCAAGACGCTTGTGCAGGATGGCCAGTTGCGCATCTGCCGACTGGACACCAAGCAAAGACTGCTGTACATCCAGAATACTCTGGGTCAGAAGCGATCGATACTGGGCGATTGCCTGTTGCAAGCTGGCATCCTCAATGGCCCAGGATTGTTTCAACATTCCAGAATCAAACAAAGGTAGTGTCAAGGCAGGCTGCACACCAGCCACGAGAGAGCCGCTGTTGATCAGCTTGCTGATCTGCAAACTGGAAAAGCCTAGCAATGCATTCAGCCGAATATCCGGATAGAAAGCCTGATGAGCGGCATGAAGCTGATTCCAGTGTGCATAAACCCGTTCACGAGCAGCGGCAAGATCTGGTCGTCGTCCCAGAAGATTTATACTAGCCTGACCCGGAAGACCCGGGACTATTTCCGGAAGTCCGACAGCGTGCAGATGCAATGTACGGGCGCTGATGCCGGTAAGAGCCTGCAAGCGAACTTTGAGAAGATTCAACGCCGCATCCAATTGCTCTGCAGATTCATTTTGGTCCAAGAGTTGTACATGCGGCTGTATCTGTTCATCACCAGCCTGAATACCAGCCTGAGCCTGTGCATGCTTTAAAGCTGTCTGCAGGCGAATCAGCCCGGAGCGCTCAAGAATCAACTCTCGACGTTGTCCATCGAGTTGATAGAGCACATAGGTACGCACAACATCAGCCGCCAATGCCTGCTCTACGGCCATGCTCTCAAATTGACGGGCTCGAACTTCACCGAGCTCAGCTTTGATCAAGGCGCGCTGCTTTCCCCATAAATCAAGGTTCCAATGTCCATTCAAACCCAAAAAAGTGTCATCATAGACTTTGCCACCATAAGGAGGTGGAATATAGCTGTTCGCACTGAAGCGTTCATGGTTCACCGAAGCCGATGCATCAAGTTCAGGACCATTTGCGGACTCAAACAGATCAGCTTGAGCTCGCGCCACGGCCAAACGGGCTTTGGCAACAGCCATATCAGGGTGTTCGTGAATCGCAGCGTTAACAAGAGCATTCAATTGTTGATCATGCCATTGTTCCCACCAGTGCTGATCAGGCCAGGACATGATGCTAAGCCTTGTCGACCCCTTCAGAACGGGCAACGACAAAGCGTCTGCTGTTGCGTGTGGTAAAACAGGTTCTGGTTTTTCTTGGGGAGCGGAGCAACCCTGAACCAACAAAAAGGCAGCGACGATTGAGAACGCGACGAGAGAACTAATCCTCATGATTCCAGGCTCGACGACTGTCTTCAACCGCCAACAGCAGTCCCTGCAAACCTTCCTCAAGTTGATTACGCAAAGTATCGCCCAAAAGGGCATAGATCTGTTTAATCCGTTCCCGCAATAACGGCAATACCTTCTGAATGAGCACAAGACCCTGATCGGTTAACGAGAGGTCAATACGACGCCGATCGGACGCATTGGTCACACGTTGTGCAAGATTCCTGCTGACTAATTCATCACACAGTCGCGTCATGTTGGAGCGGGTTTCGCCCATGCTGTCACACAACTCAGAAGGATTAATGGCATCATCACGACTGTACATCATGACCATGATCAAATAGCTTTTATAACAAAGGCCATAGGGTTTAAGGAGATCGGACATAGCATCAGCAATCAGGCAGCTACAGTGCTTGATCAGTAAATTGATGCGAATAACACCAAGCTCCTCACCCGTTGCACGACGATGCGCTCGGGCAACCAAGTCTTCAGTGTTGGTAAAACTCTGTTTGATTGAATTATTCATAACTGTATTATCTTAACAAGAAATCAATCTGTCAAATCTTATCTCTACTTTTGTTCTCGCTACATTCCTGCTTTTGTGCCTCCATGATCTTTGTTAGACTAATACCTTGAGGAGGAGCGTGTGGATACAGGAATCAACATTGTATATCAGGACGAATGTCTGCTTGTGGTTGACAAACCTTCCGGATTGCTGAGTGTTCCCGGCAGGCTCCCGGAGAACTTTGATAGTGTAGCACTTCGATTGAAGGAGCATGTTCATGCAGGTGCCCGGATTGTGCATCGACTGGATTGCGATACCTCAGGTATCATGATTTTGGCATTGGATGCAGATAGCCATCGGGAATTAAGTCGACAATTCCATGATCGGGAAGTCCATAAAACTTATGAGGCCCTGGTTTATGGCCATTTGAGCCATCAATCCGGTGAGGTCAATTTACCCCTTCGTTATGATCCTGAGCGCAAACCAAGACATTGTGTTGATTTTGTCCATGGAAAATCCGCCAAGACCTTATGGAAGGTTCTTGAATTTCATGATTCCTGTACACGTGTTGAACTCATACCCTACACAGGCAGATCGCATCAATTGCGGGTACATATGCTTGAACTCGGTCATCCCATCCTCGGTGACAGTCTTTATGCCGAGGGCTTGGCCTATTCAGCTTCTTCGCGTCTTTGTCTGCATGCACGTGAACTCCATATTCAGCATCCAGCCTCAGGGCAAAGGATGTCTTTTGTCTCAGTTACCCCCTTCTAAACGGATGCACCATGAATGAATTACCCAAAGTTGGCCAACGCTGGATCAGCGAATCGGATGTAGAACTTGGACTTGGACTTGTTGTAGCGGTTGATGACCGCACTGCAACCCTCCTTTTTCCGGCCGTAGAAGACTCGCGAATTTATTCTTTGCGTCAACTGAGCATTGCCCGCATCCGTTTTGCACCTGGAGACCGGATCGAGTCCATTGATGGCCGCAGCATAGTGGTCGACGAGGTCTCAGAACACCAGGGCATACTGTCTTATCACGGTCATGAACGTGATGGCAGCAGGTCTACCATTATTGAAACCCGGCTGATTCATCAGATTCATCTTGCTCGTCCGGAAATTCGCATGCTGGCTGGGCAAGTGGATGAACTAGGCTGGTACGATCTTCGCTATGATGCCCTGAACCACCAGCAAAAATGGCTCGGACAAGCTTTTCGTGGGCTGATTGGACCGCGTATTGATCTTCTCCCCCATCAACTCTACGTAGCCCATGAAGTCGGGCGTCGTCATGCGCCAAGGGTTTTGCTTGCTGATGAAGTTGGATTGGGAAAAACCATTGAAGCAGGCCTCATCATTCATCGCCAACTGCAGGATGAAAGCATCAAGCGCGTCCTTATCGTTGTTCCACAAGCACTGCAGATTCAGTGGATGGTCGAATTATTGCGCCGTTTTCAACTTCGTTTTAGTCTGATGGATAAGGAACGCCTTGAAGCAGAGGAACAATCGAGTGGCGATAATCCTTTTGAACAGGAGCAATTGATGCTGATCAGCCTTGATTTGCTGGTTGGATCCGCTGCGGTTCAAAACTGGCTGCTTGATGCAGGTATTGATATGCTGGTTGTTGACGAAGCGCACCACCTTTCCTGGAATGAGCAAAAGCCCTCTCCTGCTTATCAGTGTGTTGAACAACTCGCCAAAAGAATTCCCTCCGTAGTCCTTATTTCTGCGACACCGGAACAACTTGAGCCTGTTGGACATTTTGCCCGGCTTCGACTGCTTGATCCAGACTACTTTAGCTCTCCTGAGCAGATGATCAAGCGACAACAGGAACTTGCACCCGTTGCAGATCTTGCTGAACGACTGAACGATCCTGACCAAGAGATAGATGAGGTATGTCAACGACTTATTACTCAATATCTTCCTGAGTATGTGGATCAACACAGTTTGCCCATTGCTGCCCATCGTCAAAAGTGGCTTGATGCACTCTTGGATCGGCATAGCACGGGTCGGGTTCTTTTTCGTAATACGCGCCGGAACGTCGCTGGTTTCAGAACCCGGCACCTAAATCGGCACCTGTTCGATCGTAGTATAGAGGAACCCTTTCCTCGTGATCGCCAGTCTGCTTTACTGCTACTTTTACAGTCCCTGAAAAATGAAAAAGTTCTGTTGATCACGCACCATGTGGAGCACGCTGAGGATCTCGAATATTTCCTTCGCGTCCAGAAAGGATTCAGGACGTCCCTGTTCCATGAGGGTATGTCGCTCATGGAACGCGATCGTGCAGCTGCCTATTTTGCGGAACACGATCAAGGCGCCCAGATCATGATCTGTTCTGAGATCGGTGGTGAAGGACGCAATTTCCAGTTTTGCCATCATCTCATTATGTTGGATATTCCTGATGACCCCAATCTGATCGAGCAACGTATTGGACGTCTGGATCGCATTGGCCAGCACCAGGACATTGAGATTCACGTATTTATCGGCAAAAACATTGATCAAACCCCTGATGCGGAAAACCGTCGTCTCGACTGGCTACATTCCGGCCTCGACTGTTTTGAACATATCTGTCAATCAGCAAGTCAACTTGTTCAGAACCTTGGCCCTGAACGTGATCTCTGCCTGCATGCACCCGAAGCTCAGTGGGAATCCTTTCTGGAAAAAACCCGGCAACAAAGACAATCACTTGATGCGCTCATGCATGAAGGCCAGGATCGCCTCCTGGAGCTCAGCTCCTGCCGCAGGCATATGGCTGAATCTTTAAGTGAATCGCTGCGCAGCATGGACCATGATCCTGGTCTGCGTCAGTTTATTGAACGTTTTTTTGATCACTTTGGTTTAGATCTTGAAGAACATGGTGATGAAGATGTTTGGTTGCTTCGACCGGCAGAACATCGCATGATGCAGGCACTTCCCGGTCTGGATGAAGAAGGCATGACACTGACGTGGAACCGAGACAAGGCACTGATTCGGGAAGATATACAGTTCTTGAGCTGGGAACATCCGCTGGTTCGCTCCTGCGTCGACATGCTTGTAAGCACAGAACTGGGTAACAGCAGTATGGCCTGGATCATAAATCCGGCGCTACCTGCTGGAACGATTCTTCTGGAGATGCTTTTTTTGCCCGATATCCCGTTGCCAGCTGCCTTAAAAGCACTCATGAACCATCATGATGGCTTTATCCGGATTCTACTCGATGGTGAAGGAAGGCAGCTTTCAGATCGGGTTCACCACAGTACACTGCGACGACAGCTTCGCAGCATGGAACGAAGCAAAGCGAGACAACTGATTCATCAGAATCACCTGCGCATTCAGGAACGGGTCGCCCAAGCCAGCAAACTGGCTGCACAAAAATGGCAAGAACAAAAGTTAATCATGCTTGCATCGTTCGAGGAACATTGTGTCTTCGAAAAAAACCGACTGAAAGCCCTGCAGGCTGTCAATCCAAGTGTCCGCGAGGAAGAAATCAACTACTATGACATCAGTATTGAGAAGGCCCAAACTTCCCTGAACCATGTTGAACCTAGTTTGCACGCGATCAGGATGATGGTCGCGGCTCCTGCTTCATAAAATGCAGGAATTGCTCCCAAAAATAATCATAGGCCTGAATGATGTTCAAAGCCTGGCGCATGAATGCAGCTTCGTCAGGCTTGTCAAAAAAATACCAGGATTCAATAAAGTGTTGAACCAGGGCACTGTTTTCACGTGCAACGAGCAGCATGGTATCAAAAAAACGCAAGCCAGGAACAGGCAAATCGCTATCCTGACAACGCTCAACCGAATGTCTTAGCCTCAGACTGACGTCATTGCTGAGCGCATTTTCGAGCACATACATCGTTGCCAAGGCCACGGCAAGATCATTATTCAAATAATCCTGTTCAATAACACGACACAATTGACGCGTGGCAGACTGGGCATGGCGCATGTCCGGCATCAATACCCCCAACTCAGGGAGAAGACTCTGACAGGATTCCCACCATCCATGCACCTGATCATTGGTACGCAACAACAGCTCAGCAGGATTGGGCTGATCCTTAGGCGCCTGCCAGATACCCGCTCCTTCTTGATCATAACTGAGCTGGCGACGGACCGTCATGACGGGTGATTCTGCTAAACGAGACCAACGTGAATCACCAAGCATCTCAATCATCAACTGCTGACGGGACAACATCATCTGACTGATGACAAGCGACCACTGTGGCAAGAACCAAGGCAACAGACGACGTGTCCCTTCATCATGATCAAGAAGTTCAAGAACTGGGTTATTGACGATACAGACATGACGGGAAAGCTCTTCGTTCAATAATCCCTGAAAGGCAGCAAACCGGCTTAAAACGCGAGCACTTAACCGCCGGTCTCCGACGACATTCAACCGGGGCACACTCACCCAAGCCACACTGTGGTCGGGTCGCTGCGAAGGTTCACGAGATAAAGTCATAGGCCATGCAATTAAGGACTGTATGCATTGACGATAGTTGCAAATATCAGAAACGCAACACCGCTTGGCGCCCGGTTATTTCATGATTACCGGCCAGTAGACTATTTAGGACACCAGCACGCACCCCTCGAATATACCCATGGAGAAACAAGTTCACTCCATAGCCTAAACGTACTAGCAATTTGAATTTTCATGGAATAACAATGAAATTGAGCGCTTAATCATAAATGCCTACCCAATCACCAACAGATTTGTCATGATTCGCGAACCATGAAACAGATGTAACAAAAATTGAATTTTTGGTGATCAACTTTACGGATGCGATACAAAATCACTAAACCGTATTCCTTATATATGGACTGACCGGTTCATGTACGTTGCGACGTAACTGCGCGTCCACTGTTACGGTTTGAAATTGTCTGACTCGACTTTTCTCGACCCTGCTGGCCAATTGCCGCATTTATGAGGTCAATCCAACGATCGATCTGATGGATGTCCTGCTGCGCATTCAGACACATCCCGTCAAAGATATTCAGCAACTGACTCCTCGGGTATGGAAAACACTCTTTGCATAAAAACCCATGTGAAGTCTGGTCGATACCTGATTCACAACCATTCCTTTTAGCGTAAAATCTGAACACATCATATCTGACCCGTTACCTATTCTGACCAGTTATGCCCCTAGTGCAAAAGCGGGTTAGTAAAATACAGGTTAAAATTGAGGTTGATGGAATTTTGCACCCTGAAAAGGGTGTATGACAGTAGGTTTCCAGAAAGCGCTGCTACTCGGGCAGCTCATTCAGCTCGTAGCTGGTGCTGCGCCCACTCGCATCCGATTTGCGTAGCACGCGCCGAATCAGCAGATCGTTGATATCGCGTAGTGCTGTGTCCGGCGAGCATTTGGCGATGGCCGCCCACTTGCTGCTGGTGAGTTTGCCCTCAAAGCCGTCGAGCAGCCTGTTCAGTAACTTCACCTGTCGTTCATTCAAAGGTGTGGTCGCCCATCGCTGCCAGAACCGCGCTTTCGTCAGAACGGCATCCAGCGTGTGCTGGGACTGGTCAACCGCGCGATGAAGCGTGTCGAGAAACCAGGCGAGCCATTCGGTGACATCCATCGACCGCTTCTGGGTCCGCTCCAGGATGTCGTAGTAAGCCTTGCGTTCGCGCTGGATTTGCGCCGACAAGCTGTAGAAACGCTGCGGGCTGCCATCGGCACGCGCCAGCAACAGATCTCCAATAGCCCGAGCGATACGTCCATTACCGTCATCAAATGGGTGCAGGGTGACGAACCACAGGTGTCCGAGTCCGGCTTTGAGCAGCGGTGGGTCGTTCGATGCGCTATTCAACCAGTCGAGGAAGCGGCCGGTTTGGGCTTCCAGACGGTCAGCGGGTGGCGCCTCAAAATGCACACGCTGCCGGCCAATTGGGCCTGACACCACCTGCATTGGGCCGGTGGTATCGTCGCGCCAGTCACCAACCTTGATCTTGGAGAGCCCAGAGTAGCCGGTAGGAAACAGTGCGGCGTGCCAGCCGAACAGACGCTCCCGCGATACCGGTACTTGGCAGTTGCCCGTGGCATCCAGCACCATCTCGACCACGCCCTCGACGTGGCGATCGACCGGAGCGAGTGCACCGATATCGACGCCCAACCTACGGGCGATGGAGGAGCGTACGGATTCGACATTGAGCTGCTCACCCTCGATCTCACTGGTTTTGACCACGTCCTCGGTCAGTATCGCCAGGCTCGCCTGATTACGTAGCGCCATACCGACATCGGCCAAACGCCCCATCAACAACCCTTGGGCGTGCCTGACCTCGGCCATGACCCCTGCCAACGCCGCCAGGTCGAAACGCCAAGTTGGCCAGTCGCTGGCCTGCCAAATGTATGTGTAATCACCGCTATTCATGCGGAGATTATGACCTGCAATCCCCGCATGCACAAGTCAATTACCGTAAAAAAACCTGTCGTTGCCCGGTCGCTCACCAAACAAGCCACACATAAGATGAGTATTTTCAGAACAATGGCTCGAAACAATGATCAGAAAACGCCAACAAAGCACTGGAGATTAAAATCAGGGTCTGTAGCTGGAACAACCACTGCAGGAAAAAATGTTATTCGGATTTACTACATCATCATGATAGTACCCTAGATTAACGTTTTTGATTTATCTCAAATCAAACTACAATATTGAGATGTTCTTAAGCAAACAAGGTTCAAGCGATGGCAGGGTTCATTCGGGAAGATGCTGCGTTTTACAGTGAAGGAACAATTTGTCGAGCCTGGTTCTACCGACCCGAATCAAATACATTGGATCAAAGACCCTGTATTGTGATGGCGCATGGATTAGGCGGAACACGAGACGCTGGACTTGAACCTTATGCCGAATTGTTTGCTGAATCCGGCTTTTGTGTTTTGCTTTTCGATTATCGCCATCTTGGCAGCAGTGATGGTGAACCTCGACAACTGATCTCTGTTAAGAGCCAGCTTGAAGATTGGCAGGCTGCAGTGTCCTATGCCCGCCGAATCCGACACGTCAATCCCGTTCGGGTGGCTTTGTGGGGATCCTCTTTTTCTGGAGGGCACGTCATGGTGACTGCCGCCCGCGATCACGCCATTGCGGCTTTTTCAGCACAATGCCCCATGATGGATGGGCTGACGGCTTCTTTGAATGTGCTTCGATATGCCGGTGCCGTTGCATTGGCCCGAATCAGCGCATTGGGTGTAGCTGATGAAATTGGTAGCCGCCTTGGACGAAAGCCCATCTATATTCCGCTGGTAGCCGCCCCTGGGCAGATCGGTGCCATGACAACCCCGGATGCTGAACCAGGGTACCGTCGCTTGACCCCTGCTAGCTGGAACAATCAGATGGCAGCCCGTCTTGTTCCAGTCTTTTCTACTTATCGCCCCATCAAGGAAGCCCAGAACGTAAAATGCCCGGCACTGATCCAGGTCTGCAACAGGGATACCGTAGCTCCACCTGATGCCGCATTTGCGACCGCTGAAGCCATGCAAGGCCCTGTTGAGCTCAAGACCTATGATATGGGCCACTTTGACATCTATATCGATGCTGGGTTCAGGCAAAGCAGTCAGGACCAGCTTGAGTTTTTCAACAGGGTCCTGATGAACCGATGAAGTACAGGGATCTTTAGACCCTACCTTCCTTGATCACAACCTGATCCGCATCGCGCACCACCAAATGTACCGGAATACCTTGCGCCACACTTTGGGTTACGGTACAAAAACCTGGAAACTGATCGAGGATACGCTGCAAATGTTCAACCTGTTCCGCCTTGCAGCCGAGTTGCAACTCAAGATAAACGGCCAGGACACGCAAGCGATTTTCTTCATTGCGTCCAACTTCAGCGCGAGCCGAACATTGCAGAGGCTCAGCCTGTTCCTTGAATTTCCGCAAAGCAAATAACAAACTATCGGTCAAACAGTTCGCAACAGCAGCCAGCAACAGCTGAACCGGACTTGGTCCAGCACCCTGTCCAAGTGGTTCTGGTTCATCGGTGACCAACGTATCAATACGGCCACCAAACTCAACATCACAGCGATAATCCTGGCGCTGGAACAACAGCAACGATTCGGTCGTATGACTCATGATGATCTCCTAAAGCCCAAGATGTTGGCGTACAACCGGCTCAAGCATGGTTAGACCTGACTCCAAACCAAATTTCAGCGCATCTTCAGCGCATTCTCCATCGAGCCAGTACGCTTTGAGTGCCAACAGGGCACCCACCCGATTACCACTACCGCAATGCAGCAAAGCCGGGTGCTCATGACTGCATGACTCAAGAACCGCTGACAACTGCTGTGCCTTTTCTCGAGTCAGATCCATCGGGCCAGCAACAGGGATGTTGACATAGCGCATCCCCATCGCCGTAACGACCGCCTCTTCATCATAACCAGCTGGCTCATGATGCGGGCATAGATTAATCACAACCCGTATCCCCTTTTCCCGCGCCGCCTCGAAATGATTCGGTTGCGGCCGACCACCACTGCAGACCCCTGGCATCGTGCAGCGGGCATTGGGTATATCAATCAGAATATTGGAATGATCATGCATCAGCATCTACCTCGCTTCCTGAAAAGCTAAAGATACCCCCTGCGGTACCGGGTGGCAATGCAACAATCAAAAAACAGGTATAAAAAAACCGTGCCGAAGCACGGTTTTTCAGATTCAGATCAAATAAAGCCGATCAGAACTTGACGCGGGCACCCAGACCAAACGCGGTTTGGCTTGAATTATCCCCAGTAAACGCCGGACCACTGAATTTATTGGTTGACACCGCAAAATAAGTATCCATTTGCTTGTACAGTTTGTAATCCAGAATGGCCGATGTTGTCTTGATGCTGCCATTAGTTCCTGTTGCACCTGTTTTATTATCAATCTGAGTATCATAGTAACCCAGAGAGAAGTTCAGGTTTGGCATGAGGTTATAATCACCACCACCAAAATAAATATTGGTCTTCTGGGACACACCCGGTGCATATGCAGCACTCACACCCTGCACGGCCAGGCCCCAGATTGAGCCGATATTAACCTGATCGGATGGAGCAGAATCAGTAAACTGTTCCCAACCAGCGGACAGATTAAGATCCTGAATGCCCGTAAACTTAGCCGCCAACAAAGTAGACTTTGTGTTCAACTCAGCCAGTCCAATACTACCGCCCGTATAATTGGCTTTAGATGGATCAGCATTCACAGCTTTAAGCGCATCAATAAATTTATTGTAGGCAAACTGCACACCGAACATCTTGTCTTCATATCCTAAACGGGCTGCAAAACCATTACCTACGCCAGACCCACCGACAACGCCATTGGTGCTGGTATTATTACCAAATTGATAGGCCAGGCTAAAATCAAAGCCATTCACGCCATTGGTGTACTCAAGGCTGTTTTCCATACGCGCATCTTCGGAAACACCACCACCACCACCAATCGTGCCGCTTTCACCAAAGGGCGAGAAGGTGTCGGACTTGACCGGATCATAACCAGCAAACACATCCTTCATCGGATTGTTCTGCAGACCTGCCGTCAGTTTGCCATAGTTGACATCCTGGAAACCAAACCATGCGGCACGACCAAACAACTGACCATTCAAGGAAGAATCTGCATTCACAGAGTTCATCCATGGTACAGCATTTCCACTGTTGTTCTTAACGTAGGGATTATTTCCCTTAGGATTCGCGGCAACTGCACCAGCTGCATTGTTAAGCTGACCGCTGGTCAGATCAAAACCGGATTCAAGATCAAAAATAGCCTTCGAGCCCTGATCCATCTTCATGAAGCCTTTAAAGCCCAAGCGGGAGTCAGACAAGCCACCACCAAGCAAACCTGATACTCCACCAACACCCTGTGCGGTTGGCTGATAAGGGTAAATCTGGTTGGGCATACTGGGCGAAATGGACAAGCTGTGATCCTGATGCACCACTGCAGCATCCAGCACTCCGTATACGTCGAGTTCACCCTTGTCGCTCGAAATCAGGCCGATGTCGGCATGAGCCCAACCGACCACGGATCCTACGGCCAACAGCGTGTACAGTGACTGCTTCAATTTCATGCTTATAACCCCTATTCAACAAAGACGATAGATTCAATCCTTATCCCTGTATGACGGACCCACATCCATCGTTCAGGACTATGCCACAAGATTTGACCACAAGATTTACTGCTGTTCAGTCATACCTTGCAACCGTATCAGCTTGGAAACAATTTGTTTCCTTTTGCTAACGGGACGAATCTTAGAGGGTATTTATTACAAAAATATGACACCTTTTGGGGCGCTATGGCGTCAGTTTTATTTAAGCACTTGTTTTATATAGACCGGAAAGCACAATTTTGGCGCACAGAATTAGCTGTACATTAAGAAAATAAAGGAACAATCACACATTGTTCCTTTATTTTCAGGAAAATCATGTTGGCCATCAGGGATGGTTCGGTACTTGAGCGACTTTTTGTTGATCGAGGCTGTTGACTGAGGGCAAACTATTTCGATCCCAGCCACCCCCTAAAGCACGAATCAGCCCGACGGTATCAATGGCCCGACGCGTCTGCAGTGCAACGTCGTAGCGCTCGGCTTCAAGTTCGCTGGCTTGGGCAATCGCCACTTCCAGATAATTAACCGCTCCTTCCTTGTATTGAATGTTAGCAAGTTGGGCTGTTTTCTTCGCTGCCAGGGTGGCATCACCACTGTCCTGAGCTTCCTGCTGTTCACTGTTCAGCAAACCTAATTGATCATCAACGTCCTGGAATGCTTTCAGTACCACTGATCGATATTGGGCTGTCCGTTGAAGATACTGATCGCGAGCCGCAGCAACCTGTGCATCAAGGGCATGGGCATCGAAGAGCGTCACAAGAAATTGAGGTCCCAGATTCCAGAAAAGATTTGGAGCACTCAGCCATCGCGCCGGCCCCATGGATTCATAACCCAGATCAGCATTGAGGGTTAAATCTGGAAAATAGGCAGCTTTGGCAACCCCAATCTGGGCATTAGCAGCAGCCAATTGCCGTTCGGCTTGAGCAACATCTGGACGACGCTGCAGAAGCTGAGAAGGAACTCCAATAGGAATCGACGGCAATTCAATAGGTTCGGGATTATAAGCGAGATGAAACTCATTGGGGTCTTCACCAACGAGTACGGCAATAGCATGCTCTAGAACAATCCGCTTACCAACGAGATGGTCGCGCAACGCTTCTACAGAACTCAACTGAGCTTTAGCTCGATTTAGATCAAGCCCAGATGCAACACCACCCTTGAAACGAGCCAAGGTGATTTGGTAGGAAATTTCAAACTGGTGGATGTCTTCATTATAAACCTGCTCAGTCCAATCCAGTCCACGCAACGCCATGTAGGTCGAAGCCAGATCAGCTTGCAGGCTCAGTTGCGCCGAAGCCAATGCGGCCGCATCAGCCTGAACCCCATAGGTACCTGCCCGAACTTCGTCCCGGATTCGTCCCCAGAGATCCGTATCATAGCCAACGCCTACACCCAGAATATTGGATGAATAAACCGACGGCTGATTCGGTCCGCGAAGCGGACGATGGGCCGATTGACGGTTGCGATCTATGCCACCAAGACCAAATATGTCTGGAAACAAATTGGACCGCAAGGCAACCAGTTGATTTTCAAGAGCAATATGATGCGCCAGCAATGCCTGCAGATCGGGGTTATTTTGAATGAGTTTATGCTCAAGTCCATCCAGTTGTGGATCGGCAAGGATGGTCCACCAAGGGCCTCGATGGGTCGCATCCATCGGGTCACCCACTTGCCAGCCATTATGCTCGGAGTATTGCGCGGCCAGGGTCATCTGCGGCACATGGTACTTTGGGGCAAGAGACGAACACCCAGCAAGCACCCATGCAGACAATAGACAAACGCTTAGGCGTACCTTATTCATCGTGAAGACCCCTGCTCGTTCATCGTGAAGAACCCTGCTCGCTTGCAACCGGAAGCACCTGATCACCTTCAGCCAATGAGTCCAAAGGTTTGTCTATGATGGCATCTGAAGCATCAAGACCCTCATCGACCATCACATAATTACCATGATCTTGAGCAATATGAATTCGCTTCATCACTACGCGATTTTGAGAGCCAAGAGTCGCTACTTCCATCCCGGCATTTCTAAAAATCAATGCACTAGCAGGCACTCTAAGTGAAGGATGGCTGACCGTGAGGTTCATATCGACCGTGGCATAATCACCTGGTTTTAGTATACCTTTTGCGTTTTCCACCAGCATTTCAACCAGGACGGTCCCTGAGTTATCATTGATCGCTTCTGAAGTATTGACAAAGGTGGCCTGAAAGATCTTTCCGGGATATTCGGGTACTTTAAGTGTCGCTTTCAGCCCCTTATGGACATCAGAAAGATAGATCTGAGGCACACGGACATACAAGCGTAATTGATGCACATCAGCCACAGAAAAAAGTTCGTGGCCTGCATCACCTCCGGCACTGATCAATGCACCCACATCGGTCTTGCGGGCAGTGACGACTCCATCAAAGGGAGAAACAATTCTCTTGAATGCTTCAAGAGCCTGAAGTCGGTCTACACTGGCTTTTGCTGCTTGGACAATAGCCAATTGCGCCTTGTAATCTGCACTTTTGACATCAGCATCTTCCTGACTGACGGCATCGTCCTTAAGAAGATTGTTCCAGCGTTTGGTGGTGACTTTAGCAAGTTCCAATCGAGCCTTTGCAGTTACGAGATCAGCTTGAGCCCTTCCCAATTCCTGATCAAGTTCAGGAGTATCAATAGTCGCCAGCAATTCACCCGCTTTGACATGATCACCAATATCATGGTACCAGTGCAACAAATAGCCATCGACACGGGCATGAATGGGCGCATCATAAAAAGCCTGTAAATAACCCGGCAACTGCAAGATATTTGATGAAGCCGCAACACGTGCGTGGATCAATTCTACCGTCGGCGTAGCCTGTTCCCGGGTCCATTCACTGACTGCTTTAAACTCGTGATGTCGTTCGGTAACCCCCTGAGTAACTACCGCAGCGGCAACAATGACTGCAGCAACACCCGTCCAGCGCAAGCGGTTCAGTCCTTTTTTCTGGATTGCATGAATGCGGTGGGAATGAATCATGATTGCAACTCCTTGGTATGCTCGAAATCACGGGCATGCACTTTATAAAAAACGGTTGGTACAAAAAGCAGAGTGGAGATCGTTGCCAAAATAAGACCTCCAATCACAGCGCGTCCAAGCGGTGCATTGGTGTCCGCACTCAGCGCCATCGGCAGCATGCCGATGATCATGGCCAAAGCCGTCATACATACCGGCCTGAATCGTGTAAAGCCTGCATCGACTGCGGCCTTAAAGGCATCGCGATGATGCTCAAGTCGTTCGCGCGCAAAACTGATGATCAACACACTATTGGCGGTCGCAACCCCCATCGTCATAATCGCTCCGGTCAATGCCGGAACGGACAGCGTTGTATGGGTGATAAACAGCATCCAGACAATACCCGCAAGTCCTGCAGGCAACGCGGTAATAATGACAAAAGGATCAAGCCAGGACTGAAAGTTAATCACGATGATGGCATAAATCAGTACGATGGATGCCAAAAGTCCAAAACCAAGTTCTGAAAAAGCCACGTTCATGGTCTTCACCTGGCCAAGAAGGCGCACCACACTCCCCTTAGGCCTTCCCGGGGCCATATCTTTAAGAATGGCATTGATATCATCGGATACCGCACCTAGATCTCGACCTTGAACCGCGGCATAAATATTAAAGGAAGGCTGGATATTGTAATGTGAGACCACTGCATCAACTGCCGTTCGGTGTAATCGAGCTATACCCCCTAAAACCTGCGGGAATTTTGCAGCATTTGCAGTAATCGGCATATTCACCAGCTGACTCATATGATCCAACCAGTATTGCGGCGCCTGAGCCACAATCGGGTACGATACACCATTCTTAGGGTTGAGCCAGAACGAAGGGGCCGATTGAAAGCTACCGGAAAGATTTACATTTAAGCTGGTCGTCACATCACGTTCAGTAACCCCAACGGTTTGTGCGAGTGAACGATTGACCATCACTTTCAATTCCGGATAGTTAGAAACCTGCTGAATACGCACATCCGCAATACCTGGAACCAATCGAACCCGTCTCAGAATCGCCCGAATGTACTCAAGATTTTCTTTAACCCTTGGTCCTGCAACCATAATATTGATCGGAGCAGGATTACCAAAGTTCAAAATCTGACTGATGATATCAGCCGGCAGATAGGCAAACTGAACGCCAGGAAAACGGCGCGGTAACTCAGTACGCAGTTTTTTCACAAATGCATCCGTATCACCATGCCCTTCCTTTAGGCTAACCATAATATCGCCATCCTGTGGGCCAATGGTACCTGTGTTAGAATAAGCACTGTTGATACCACTGTAGGGAAGATCCATATTATCGACGATGGTATCAACCTGCCCCGGCAATAATTGATGAATGGCCTGTTCAACATGGTCAAACAGGTTTGCGGTTTCTTCAATACGAGTGCCACTCGGTGCCCGGACATGAATATTGATCTGATCCGCTTCAACCGAAGGGAAGAAGTTCCGACCCAGGAAGGGTAGCAACCCCATGGACAAAACAACGATAGCAAGAAAACCAAACATAAACGGCTTGTTCCAGACCAGGGCCATTCTTAAAAAGCGCACATAGATAACCCGAATTCGCGAAAACCGCCGTTCAAAACCAGCCTGAAAAGCCAGAAATGGAGTTTTAAATCCCCACTGACCCGAACTTGGACCATGTAAATGAGGACCTGCCGAGTCCGTCGAAGACATCGATCCATGATCATGCGGTTTGAGCAGATACTTGGCCATGGTTGGAACCAGTGTTCTGGACAAAAAGAACGATGAGACCAAACTAAAGATCACCGCTTTAGCCATTGGCACAAACAGAAAACCTGAGATGCCCTGCAGAAAAAACATGGGCACAAAGACAATACAGATACACAGCAGTGACACCAGCGCCGGCGTCACAATCTGGGCAGCACCATCCAGAATCGCCGGAACAACCTGCTTACCATGTTCAAGGTGCCAATTAATATTTTCGATGGTCACCGTACCATCATCAACCAGAATACCGACCGCCAGCGCCAACCCTCCCAACGTCATGACATTCAGGGTTTCACCATTAACTGATAGGAGAATAAGGGCCGATAACAAGGCCAGAGGAATTGAGGTTGCAATAATCACCGTACTGCGCCAGCTTCCCAGGAAAATCAGAATCATCAGGCACGTTAATCCAGCAGCAATCAAACCTTCGCGCACCACACCAAAGACTGCACTTTTAACAAAAAGGGATTGATCCGACAGAAGACGAATCTTTAGCGATTTAGGCAAGGTTTCTTCCAGTCTTGGAATAATTTTCTTCACACCATCGATAACATCCAGAGTTGATGCTGAACCACTCTTTAAAATCGTCATCAAAATAGCCTGATGACTGTCCATACGGACCTTATTCGTCTGCGGTGGATAGCCATCACGCACATGCGCCACATCACGGATATAGATAATGGTTCCATTGACCGCCTTGATGGGGAGATTCATCACATCTTCAACCGAGTCAACAGCATCATTCAGGCCCACAAAATACTCATATTGTCCTATTTTGATTGTACCTGCCGGAATAACCTGATTTTGCTGTGCAAGCGCTTTCTCGATATCTTGTGCCGAAAGTCCCTTGGATTGTAACGCAATGGGGTCAAGATCAATCTGGATCTGCCGGACTTTCCCCCCATAAGGAGAAGGTACCGCCGAACCACGAACCGTAGCCAGTGCCGGGCGAATAAAATTCTGCCCGAAGTCAAAGATTTTCATATCACTGAGCTTGGCACTCGACATGGCCAATTCAATGATTGGAACCGTCGATGCGTTATAATTCAAAATCAGTGGTGGTGTAATACCAGGGGGCATCTGCTTGAGCACGGTTTGGGAGATCGAAGTCACCTGTGCTGTTGCAGTACGAATATCCACCGTTGGTTGGAAGAAGATTTTGACAATCCCGAGCCCCAGCATCGACTGGCTTTCAACATGCTCAATATCATTTACGGTCGAGGAAAGCGCGCGTTCATAGTAATAAATCACTCGCCCCGACATGTCTTTCGGTGATAACCCATTATATTGCCAAACGACGCTGATCACTGGAATTTTGATATCGGGAAAAATATCAGTGGGCGTTTTGAATGCCGCCAGCGGGCCAAACAGCAAAATAAGAAAGGCAATAACGACAAAGGTATAGGGCCGTTGCAGGGCAACACGCACAAACCAGATCATAGGTGGAACTCCAAAAATTTGCAGTTGGAATCACTTTGATTCCGGCTGGCAAGACTACCAGAAAAGCAGAAGCCTGCTTATGAATTCGGTGACAGATTTCAATGCGTGTTTTGATCGCTAGATGCGGGCATACTGCATCAAAATGGCATCTTCCCAACGACCACCAGGAGCAGGATAGTAGCCTTTACGGGTCGCATATTCATTAAAACCAAAATGCTCATAAAGCGATCGGGCAGCCTGATTGGATGCTCGCACTTCAAGCAGGACGGTGGTCACCGCATCCGGCAAATGCTCGGTAAGGTGCAACAACATCGCCTGCCCCAATCCCTTGCGACGGTGTGCCAGCGCAACGGCAAGATTCAGCAAAGTTGCTTCATCAAGCAGATATTGGACGACAGCAAACCCAACGACACGATCATCGTCGCAACACACCCAATTTTCGTAGCGAGGCTTGAACCCATCGACAAACAGCGTTCGACTCCATGGCGCATACTGAGACTGCTGCTCAATCACGACCACCTCATCCAGGTCAGCCAATGTCATGGAACGAATGTGATGCATGACAACAATTTTCCATAAAATTGCCGTTTGGCCGATGTTGACGACATACATTCAAGCAAATCAAGGGCTATTAACACGGTTCGACTTTGCTGAGCCAAAGCTGGCATCCACACATCAGCACCGGAGAACATCAGAACACGACGATTTTTGGCCATACGCAGCCATCCTCCTTGTACCCAGGAGCGCAGACTCTCAATATCCCCAGTCACCCCAGGTGGAATACCATCAGGAATCACAAATTCAAGAACATCCAAATTGGCGTGATCAGGCTCGAGCCAAAGAGCAATGTCCTGCAAAAATAAATGCAAACTGTTGGGCCAGGGATGAGTGGCTTCCTGGCAACCGATCACCAACCACTCAGGGCCTAGGGCAGCAAGCAATAATCGCACTTGCTTTAGAGCATGTGTAGCAGGTAGAGAAGATGTAGCCTGCATGACAGGCACAGTATCTTGTTCAGATACTGCAACTGGAGAAGATACAGGTTGTGTTTCGGTTCTTTCTCGAACAGGCGATTGCTGTGCATGGGGCAGAACCCGTGCATCTGGCACAACCAATGGGGCTTTGGGTACACGCGAAACAACCGATTCGGCAACACCGACAGATTCCTGTTTCGGCCAAAAATAAGGCTCAACCGGAAAATCAGGCAGGTCAACGCGCTGTTGCCAGAGACGAATTCCCATGACCTGGAGCAGATCAAGTTGATCTGCATCAAGCCCCCAAGCTTCAATCACGTTTGGACTCCGTCAGACACTAAACTCCATCTATATTTCGTTGAGGATGCGCGCGTTCAGCCGCGTTATGAAGCAAATTCAGGGCATCAAGATAGGCCTTGACCGAAGCTACCAGGATATCGGTATCCGCACCCTGCCCATTAACAATGCGACCAGCCTCATTCAGGCGAACCTGCACCTCTCCCAAGGAGTCAGTACCACTGGTGATCGCATTCACCGAATAAAGCTCAAGGAGCGTACCACTGTTCGCAATGGCCTCAATGGCTCGAAAACAGGCATCCACAGGTCCAGATCCCGTAGCCTGAACCTGTTTCTCCTGCTGATGGACCATCAAACGAAGACAAGCCTCGGGTGGCTGACCGGTTTTGCTAAGAACTTCAAGCGACAGCAATTGGTAGACCTGAGGCACCGCAGCCACCGACTCTGCACTCACTAAAGCTTGTAAATCTTCATCATAAATATCGTGTTTTTTGTCGGCCAGTTCCTTAAAGCGCGCAAACAGGGACATCAATTGCTGATCGGATGCCAGTTGAATTCCAAGTTCTTCAAGACGAGCCTTGAAGGCAGCACGCCCGGAATGCTTACCAAGTACCATTCGATTCGTATTCCAGCCGACATCTTGGGCACGCATGATTTCATAGGTTTCACGATGTTTCAAAACACCATCCTGGTGAATACCTGATTCATGGGCAAAAGCATTGGCGCCAACCACAGCCTTGTTGGGCTGTACCGGGAAACCGGTTATGCTGGATACCAAACGTGACGTCGGTACAATCTCAGTGGTTTCAATACGGGTTTCCAGACCAAACAGATCGTTACGCGTACGCAAGGCCATAACGATTTCTTCAAGTGCGGCATTGCCAGCACGTTCCCCAAGGCCATTGATGGTACATTCTACCTGGCGGGCACCCTGTTGAATGGCAGAAAGAGAATTGGCGACCGCCAAACCCAGATCGTTATGACAGTGCACCGAAAAAATAGCTTTGTCGGCATTGGGAATGCGATTGAGCAACTCGGCAATCAGACTGCCAAAAGGACCTGGGATGGCATAGCCAACCGTGTCTGGAATATTGATGGTGCGAGCACCAGCATCAATTGCCGCTTCAATAATGCGACAAAGAAAATCAGGTTCTGAACGCCCAGCGTCTTCGCAAGAAAACTCAACATCATCAACAAAATTTCGAGCATAGCGCACTGCTTTAACAGCATGTTCCAGGACCTGATCCGCAGGCAACCGAAGTTTGTATTGCATGTGAATCGGACTGGTGGCAATAAAGGTATGTATCCGCGGAGCCTGAGCCGGTTTCAAAGCCTGGGCGGCAGCATCAAGATCCTCCTCACGAGCTCGTGCCAGAGAACAAATTCGTGAATCACGTACGGTTTCTGCCACAGCCTTGACTGCTGCAAAGTCCCCAGGGCTGGCAATGGCAAAACCGGCTTCAATCACATCGACACGCAGTCGTTCAAGCGCCCGGGCAATTCGAACCTTTTCCTCAAGGTCCATGGATGCACCAGGACTCTGTTCGCCATCACGCAATGTGGTATCAAATATAAGAACCCGATTTGCCATCTACTCCACCGTCATGCTGATTGATCAAATATGATAATACATCAATAGCCGCAGATGTCATGCAGATTTCAATGAAGTCTCCCACCGCTAAACGCCTTGCGACGTTGTAGCGGGGGTTTCCTGGTTCATCGA
>JAJZUM010000013.1 GCA_021848605.1 Pseudomonadota bacterium
CTTCTTTTTCCAATGACCAGAATCTAGGCAACATGACTCTGAAGGGAGTTCTTAGCAATCCTCTAGTATGCAGCGCCCATATCCGTAATCTGGATCGACAGCTGGACTTGACTCTGAACAATGCTGCCCCAAGCCAATCATGTCGCAGGGGTGTGGCCATCTGGTTGAACTCACCCTTTCTGGCTGGGCAACATATTGGTGTGTTTCAGGCAGATCTTTACTGGCCAGCCATTCAGCACAATGCTTTCATCACCGCGCTCTATGAAATTATCGGCTTGGTTCTGCTTCTTTTTAGTGCAACACTGGCATCATGGCGTGCAACCAACGGCTTGCTCACCCGACCACTTCTTGATCTGGCTCAGGCTGTTCACTCACTGCGGCCCGGACAGGCAGTCCAGTTGGCCAAGCCACAACCCCACCAGCACAATGAGCTTGGTGTCCTGATTGACGACATCAATCACCTGCTGGAAACGGTGGTGTTGACTCTTGACGATGAACGGCGCCTGCGCGATCAGATGGAAGCTTTGCAACAGCAATATCAGTCTATTTTTGAACAGGCCAAAACCGGCATTTGCCTGCTTGACCGCGATGGCCATTGCACACTTGCCAACCCTTCCACAGCCCGTGTTCTTAATCTTGATCATTTGCACGTTGAAGGTCCATTTTGTTTGTATGGCAACTGGATTGACAGCACATTTGCCGAACCAAACCGATTTCGTGAGTTTCTGAACCAGGCCATTGAAACAGGTCAATCCATGGCTATGGATTATTCCCTGCAGCAAAACAGCCATCAATTGATTCCTCGATGGGTTAACCTATCGATTTCTTCACACCACACTATGCCAGGCAATATGCTTGAATGTGTACTCATCGACATCAGCGAACGAAAACGTGTTGAAGAAGAGACCCGCTATCAAGCTGAGCATGACCCTCTGACCCAACTACACAATCGAAAATCCGGAATGATTCTGCTGGAAAACACGCTCTGTACCGGCCTCAATCCAGGCGCCATACTTTTGATTGATCTGGATCGGTTCAAATGGATCAATGATCATTATGGTCATCAGGCCGGTGATCAGACCCTGGTCCATATTGCCAAGAAAATCAGTACCGCTGCCCGGGCTGCCGACATCGTTGTTCGACTCGGTGGCGATGAGTTTCTTCTCGGACTGGTCGATATTGGCAACACCAGCAATCTGAACCGGATTGTGCGCAGAATTCTGACTGAAGTTTCCAAGCCCTTTGAACTCAGGCCCGGCATCTATGAACATGTCGGCGCATCCATCGGTATCGCCCTGTTTCCCGATGCCAGTTCCGATCTTGTTGCCCTGATGAGTCACGCCGACATAGCCATGTATCGAGTCAAACAGGCAGGACGCGGTGGTTACTGTATGTATAACGGCACCGAATACTCAGATATCGTATTCTATCCAGAAAAAACCGACTCAGCCTTGACAGAACCAGTGCACTGATTCACTCAACTTCCTCATCGTCATCCTTGCGCTCGCTGATCCGCCATTGCTCCAGTCGCTCCTCAATGGCGGCATAAACTGAACCTGGAGCAAACGTGTGCTCTGAATGGTTCAAGGAAACACCCGCCTCCGTTTGCAGCAAAAGTGCAACAGCATCCTCCACTCTGCGCACTGCATAGACGCGGAAAAATCCTGCTACCATTGCTTCACGAACTTCTGAACGCAACATCAGGTGTTTGACGTTTTGTGCTGGAATCAGCACACCACAGCCTTTGACAGACCCATGAATCTGACATGCCTTGAAGAACCCCTCGATCTTCTGGTTAACACCTCCAATCGGCTGAACTTCTCCATGTTGATTGACGGAACCGGTCACCGCAAGAGACTGCAAAATCGGTATGCCCGATAATGATGAAAGCAGGGCACACAACTCGGCCAGTGAAGCGCTATCACCATCAACAGGCCCATAGGATTGTTCAAAAACCAGACTACCACTAAAGCGCAATGGATGTTTCTGGCCAAAGAGTGATTTCAAATAATTTTGCAGGATCAAAACGCCCTTGGAATGAATCTCTCCACCTAAGTCGACTTCACGCTCAATATCGAGGATTTCCCCAGCACCGTGATGCGTTGTGGCGGTAATCCGGCTGGGAAGACCAAAAGAATAACCCGCATCATCCAATACAGAAAGACCATGCACTTGACCTAGAACACGACCGTTGGTGCTAAACAGATGCTCTCCTTGTGCCAATCCACGCAAGAGTTCTTCATGTAAAGCAGCATGCCGATACTCCATGTTGCTGATCGCTTCCTCAATATGCGCCACCCGAACAAGCCTGCTCCGTTTACGACGTGCGGCATGGTCTGCTTCACGGAGCAGGTCAACCACACTGGAGGCTTGCAGAGCAAGTCTGTCCTGATCCTCGCTCCAGCGGGAGGTTTCTTCAATCAGTCGCTCAACAGCCGAGCGCTCCAGATGCTTAAGTCCTTTATCAACGACCAGGTCAGCAAGATAACGTACATAAGCCCACTCACTGTCTGCTGTACGTTGCATTGATGTCGAAAAATCAGCCATGACTTTGAAGTAATCAGACAGTTCAGGATCAAACTGCTTCAGTAAATAGAATGTTTCCCGGTCCCCAAATAGAATGATTTTAACCTGCAGCGGGATGGGGTCAGCCTCAAGCGACAAGGTGCCGGTCAGGGTTAACATCTGTTCGAGCGAAGAAAAACGCATGTATTTGGCAGAAAGCGCTCGTTTAAGTCCTTGCCAAGCATAAGGTTGCTCCAGAACCTGTTCGGCCTCAAGCAACAAGAAACCGCCATTGGCACGATGCAGTGCGCCAGGCCGAATCAGGGTAAAATCGGTCGCCACCGTCCCCATATAGGTCACTTGTTCAACATGCCCAAGCAGGTTATAGTGCGTTGGCAAATCTTCCAGAATCACCGGAGCTCCACGACCCGGCTCATGGGACACAATGACATTAACTTGATAACGGGAAGGAACCAGACTGTCGGAACTGACTGTTGCCACCGCATCCTGCTGATCATCTTGATTCAAGACCAGGTCAATATTATTCAGAATGTCTTCTCGCATGCGATCCAGATAGCCCGCAAACTGTTTATGACGCCGAAACTGGTCACGAATCTTTTGCCACTCGGGTTGTAGAACACCCAACGCCACTTCCTGATTAAGTTGCCGGATGCGATCCCGGTTCAATTGTTCTTCACGGGAAAGCACCTGAGATACCGAACGCAGCCGCCCTTCCATCTGGGTCATAGCCTTGCGCAACTGTACCTGGACTTTGCGGGGCAAGGCATTGAACTCATCGACACCCATGACCTCGCCAGATTCATTCATTGGAGCAAAGCCATAGCCCCCTGGCGTCCGCAACACTAGTTTGACCTGTTGCCGTTCGCCTTCCTGAGAAAGTTCAGTAAGCAATTTCTGCTGGGAGCGAGACAAAGCGCCCTTCAAACCTTCAATTCGTTCAAAATAGCTTTCAGTATCAAAGGCTTGGGCCATACTCTCGGTCATGAACCTCCAAAAATCAAGTAAGATTCGCCGCACTTCCATCGCCTGGCCTGGGGCGAACTCCACAGCTTGAGGACGTCGAGGATCATCAAAATTATTGAGATAGCACCAGTCACCGGGCGTAGGCATACTGCTGGCAATGTGTCGCAACTGCCGCAAAAGCATGGTTTTCTTGCCCAACCCACGTGGGCCGACGGCAAACAGGTTATAGCCGTCATGAGGCATCTGAAGTGCAAGCTGAACAGCCTTGCGCACGCGATCCTGACCAAGAAAGTCATTGTTACCCTCGACCGATTGCGTATCCTGCAGGAGTTCAGTATCCAGGTTTGTGGCACGATAGACCTGGTCGGGAGTCAACTGAACAGCTCCACCTATGGAGGCAACTGCGGGAATGGACATAAGAAATCCTGCTTGACCGAAAATGAGGAGGGCTATTCTAGCCTAGCCAGCTTATTTAGCACAGACGCTTAGCCCAGTCGAACGAGCTCAACACGCATCATCGGTGTAGATCATTTCCTGAAGACGTTGGGTAAGTACTGCATACAGGCTGGCATCCTGAAAATCATGTTCCTGTATTCGCAACAGCTGTTCTTGCCAACGCTGCAGGGTCGGTTCCGCAATTGCTATTTGCCCGGAAATGGTTCGACGAGTCAGATCCCGCTGAAATTTGCGCCACTGTTCCAGCCATGTTTCATTGGCATGCGCCTGCCAAATATTATGAACCGGACGGGACATCATGCGCTGACGCAGTGATGATAGCCCGAGCAGCGCCTCCGTCGAGAAATATCGATCGACGACGACATCAGCCGGGGCGCCTGTCTGTTGCATCAGTAGACCACACTCAAGCAAAAGAACACCATGTTGCAACCGATACAGATCCGCATACAACGGATCATCGCCTAGTGTATCCATCCAGTTCGGATGTTCAAGATTTTTGGGCAACACGGCTTGCAATTCGGTCAGGGCAGCGACAGTCATTCGAAAATCCATGGCTCCACACCACCAAAGCACGGCCAGGCGCGACAAACGCATTACCTGATCAGCCACATGCAGCAATTGCTCATGAGTCAATTGCTGATGTGTCTGCAATCCATACCAAAGCGCATCAAGGCCAAACAGGGCACGCACACGAATAAAGGCACGGACCTGATCTCCCAAAGAGCTTCCGGTGCGCTGACTCAAACGCTGCTGGCAGGTGATACCAAGCTTGTGCACCAGATCATTGGCCAGTTCAGTCGCCACCAGTGCATGACGCAGGGGGTGCTGCAGCAAATCTTCATGCCAGTCGCGCCTCAAGGTGGGGGTAAATGCACGCAAAAGTTCGTGCTGACATTCGGCATCGGCACCCAATTCGAGGACAGCCAAGCGCTGTTTCAGATCATTCTTGGCATAGGCAAGCAATACGGCCAATTCCGGCCTGGTGAGCCATAGTTTTTGGGCTGCACGCTGTTGCCAGGAACGTGGGTCTGGCAACGATTCCAACTGACGATCAAGACCCGCCTCATACTCCAAAAAAGCAATAAAATCGGAATATTCGGCATGTCGTGCCGCCTGATGCGCTACAGCAACAGCCAGGACAAAAGCCTGTTGCCGATTATCATACAAAACCCGTTCTGCAACTTCATTCTGCAAGGATGATAAAAGATGATTACGCACTTCAAAGCTGATACGTGACTGATCCAGAGCTTTCTGCAGAGCCAGCTTGATGTTGACCTCTCGATCCGAGCAGTCCACACCCGCAGAGTTATCAATAAAGTCGGTATGACATAGCCCACCGTTCAGGGCAAATTCAATCCTGCCCTTCTGAGTCATACCTAGGTTTCCACCTTCGCAAAAAATACGGGCTCTCAACTGCGCGCCGTTGATGCGCAATGCGTCATTGGCATGATCACCAACATCGGCATGATTTTCCTGTTCAGACTTGATGTACGTGCCAATTCCACCATTCCAGATAACATCCACGGGTGCTTTGAGCAGGGTTTGAATCAAATCATCAGGACTCATCAAACCTGCAGGCAAATCAAGGGCGATACGTGCCTGTAGTGAGACCTCGATCCACTTGTCTCGGCGTGCATAAATATTTCCACCCTCCGACAAACAACTTCGGTCGTAATCCATCCACGTCGATCGAGCCAAACCAAACAGTCGCTTACGCTCTCGGTAAGCTTGTTCGACATCCGGGTTCGGGTCGATAAAAATATGCTCGTGATTGAATGCAGCCAATAAACGCATCGAGGGGGCAAGGAGCATGCCATTGCCAAAAACATCGCCCGACATGTCCCCAATACCGATACAACTGAATCCTTCTTCGGAACGGCCCAGAAACCATAAGTGTCTCTGCAGCGCAATAAAAGCGCCTCGAGCGGTGATCCCCAGGGCCTTATGATCGTAGCCATGACGTCCACCTGAGGCAAAAGCATCACCCAGCCAGAACTTGTGTTCAGCACTGATCCCGTTGGCAATATCAGAAAATGTCGCGGTGCCTTTATCAGCAGCAACAACCAGATAAGTATCATCCTGATCATAGCGTCGTCCATTAACTGGTTGAACCTGACCATTCTGAACGTTATCCGTAAGGGACAGCAATGCCCCCATAAATTGCTGGTAAGCCCTCAGGCCGGCTTGACGCCATGCATCACTGCCCATGGTTTCATGACCGTGACGCAACACGAAACCACCCTTGGAACCAACCGGTACAATCACCGAGTTTTTCACCTGCTGAGCTTTGACTAGACCAAGAACTTCGGTGCGATAGTCATGAGGGCGGTCTGACCAGCGAATGCCGCCGCGTGCCAGTGGCCCAAAACGCAAATGAATACCTTCCACCTCATAGCCAAAGACAAAAATCTCCCGCCATGGTTTTGGCCGTGGCAAAACCGGCAAAAGGGCCGGATCAAGCTTGAAAGCTACAAGGCCGTCCGACTCTTGCAACTGCGCGCTCGAACGCCGAACGATCGCATCAATCAACTGCCCGATCTGACGAAGCATCCGGTCGTCCTGGGTTTTTTGCACCCGATTCAGACATAACTGCCAGCGCTGTTTCCAGTCATGCTCAATGACCGTATCCTGAGGCGAATCGGCTTGGGAACGAAAGCGCCATTCGAATCGTTCAATCAGCAAACCCAAAGCTTCACCGTGTTCAAAAAGTACAGGCGCCAGCACATCAGCCTGGGTAAGCCATTGCACTTGTACCATATAGTTCGCCATGGCCCGAAGCCATTGCACCTGCTCAACCCGCACACCAGCATGCAAAATAAGGCTATTGAATCGATCCGAAGGCAACTCTTTGCGTATCGTACCCGTCAGCATCCGATTAGCCTCGGCAAGCTGGCCATTTTCAAGTTTCCATGGGCTGCGGGCACGCAACTCATGTAAATAAATTAACCCATCGAGTTGCAGATCACGGCTTAACTCCTGATAAACCCACAAACCCATTTGTTCCAGATACGGCATAATTTCCGAAAGCGCCACCGAGGAGGTTGTACTGACAATAAACACCCTCTGCTCTCCACTGTTGTCGTCCTGCAACATCAAAGTCTGATAACCCAGAGTATGACGCACCCGGTGGATTAATCGACACAGCTGCAGTGCGTCGGCGGGTGTATGTTCGACTTGGAAGGTATGATCCCACAACCGCAACCATACACTCCGGTCAAGCAATGAACCCAAAACATCGTCCTGCTCAAGCAAGCCTTGCAAGGTGTTCTTCCAGCCTGAAGAAACTGCATCAAGAAGATCAATGATCTGCTGCGCTTGGAGACTCATTGGGGTATGGATCTGTATCCTGAAATCCAAACGATTCCACAGATAGTTCGATATCAGTGCATCCTGCCGAATCGCAACCACAGGCAACTGTTGTTCCAGAGTATGCAGGCAATCATGAACCAAGTGTTCATGAAACTCCTGTTTGGGAACAAACAACGTCAAATAGAGCATCGACATGGGTTGTGCATACCACCATAATGTCTTGATGCGGCGTGGCCGTCGCAACAGCACCATTTCCCGCAAGGTCGGTGCCAATTCCTCGGCAGTGGCCATCAACAGGCGTGTCCTGGGCAAGAAGCGAAGCATGCGTTCCAGATTACGGGCATCGGCACTGAACGGGTGAAAGCGGCAAAGCCCCCTCAGCCGTGTCAGCTTGTCCCGCAACATGGGAATGGTATTGGGATCTGCTTGCTGCATGCGGGATGTGTAGAGGCCAACCAAAGCCAGCTGGGAAATCAACGCACCGTGCGCATCAAAACGTCGCAAAACAATCAGGTCACAAAACTCATCATGGTTGACGGGTGCCAGCCAAGGCAATTGGGCAAAACTGACCCATTCTGTTGTCAAACAGACATCAAGATATCCTGCAAAAAGCGACGGATCACCTAACCAACCCAGCGGGGGGATGGTTTGCATCACCCCGGACGAGTTTTTTTCCTGCTGCCAGAGTCCCAGCATCAGGATATTTTCCTGCAACAACCAACTTATGAACGCATAAATCTCAAGTTGCTGATCCTTGTTTTCCTGTTCCTCAACAGCGCGCAGCGCATGCATGGACTCACGTACCAGCGCCTCCCGCATTCGGCCAAAATCACCGACAATCCGCATGAGTACATCAACACAATCTTGCAACTCCCGCTGCAAGACAGTCCGTTGTTGTTCCGTAAGAACAGGTACATGAATCTGCAGGGCAACTCGATAACGTCCTCCTAGGCTCACACCGAGGGGTTGATCAATGATCAAGAGGTGTTGCAACTGCCGACGCTGCAGAGTCAATTTAAGTGTATTAAGTAAAAAGGGCGTTTCTTCGCCAAGAACTTCAATACAGGTCGTTCGCCCCCCTGTACTGGTTCGAACTTGCACACGCATGGCCTCAATGGCATGAGCCTGAGTCAGACTCCACAGTTCAATGGCCTCGGCTGCCAGCCATTCAGGTTCAAAACGAAGCAGTTCCTTTTCCAGAAGTCCCTGGAAAATCTGCAGAACCAGATCTTCTACGTCCTGTGACCAGTCCGCCGCACCCTGTTGAGCATATTGGGCACGGCAGGCACTCAGGTAACGCTGCTCATAATCCGACCAGGCCAGTACCATGATCGATCCTCAAGCTGTTTTCTTTGCCTTAACCAGAAAATGGGCAAAAGACGGCAGCAGAACCAAGGCGCCCAACATATTCCAGAGAAACATGAAGGCAAGAAGCAGGCCCATGTCCCCTTGGAATTTGATCGGGGAAAGCACCCAGGTACCAACACCGATGGCAAGGGTCAAACCCGTGAAGTGAACAGCTCTTCCGGTACTCACCAGCGTTTGTTCATAAGCCCGATCAAGACTCAGTCCCTGGCTCAAATAAGACTCCAGTCGGGCATAAATATAAATACCATAGTCAACCCCAATACCAACCCCAAGGGCGATAACGGGTAACGTCGATACTTTGACACCAATGCCTAGGAAGGTCATCAGGGCCTCGCAGAGGAATGAAGTCACCACCAGGGGTGCAACAATACAGATCACGGGGCGCCAGCTTCTGAAGGCGATCAAACTAAGCAGAATGACTACCGCATAGACCAACAACAACATCGGTGTCTTTGATGCCTTAATCACATCATTGGTAGCTGCTTCAATGCCCGCGTTACCAGAAGCCAGAAGAATTTGCACATTTGGATTACGATGCTGTGCACTGAACTGCTCAATCGCTTTGGTGACCCGCTGCAAGGTCTCTGCCTTGTGATCATCAAGAAAAACAAAGACCGGCACGAGATCACAGTTGGCTGAATAAAGATCACTCAAGCGACTGGTCGCATCATTGAGTACACGATCATCACTCACCAACGTTGACCACTTTGGACTACTCTCGTTGTAACCAACCAGGACTCTCTTGGTCCCTGTCACCAGAGATTTGGCTGATTGAACACCAGGAATGTTGTCAAGATACCACTGAAGCTGATCAATGGTTTCCATAGGTTCAAAGCCGGTACACATTTGTGCCGGCGTTTTGACCATGACAACGAGAACGTCGGCCGAAATGGAATAATGACTGGTTATGTAACGATCATCCCGGTTGTACAGCGAATTAGCTTTCAACTCCGGGGCCCCACGGTCAAGATCACCAATTTTCAAGCCATCAGAGAACGTGACCGGACCTAAACGTACTCCCTCCGATACCAGTATTGATCCCACCAGCAATCCGGCCGAGAGAAGAATGGCCACAATAGCCTGTGGCCGACGTGTCATATGGACCATCAACGCCCAAATACCGCGGCTTGTCGCTTTGTGACGAGCACGCTGAACCGCCTTGCGGCTGATCCGGAAATAGGACATCAATACCGGCAGCAGAATAAAATTGGTCAGGAAAATCAGGGCTACACCAACACTAGCAGAAATTGCCATGGACTGAATCACCTGAATTCTGATCAGCAATAATGTCAGAAAGCCCAGAGCTTCCATGGCCAACCCCATAAAACCTGCCTTGACCAGTTGACTGAATGCATGCCTGGCTGCATTTTCAGGCTGGGTATCACCTTCAAAGTAACGTACAGCAATCATGTTGACGACTTGCACGCTATGACTGACAGCAATCGCAAAAACCAGAAAAGGTACGAGCATCGAGTAAGGATCGATCCCGAATCCGTGTACACCGGCCATGCCAAGCAAGCCCATGACACCCTGCTGCCAGATCACAGCAATCAGGGAACATAAAATGACGGTGAGCGCACTGATAATATCGCCAAAATCCCAAAGCAGGAGCAAGAAGGTCAGGCCCATGGCAATCAGGAAAAAGATCGCAATATTGCTACCACCTGAGATCAGATCACCGACTTTCTTGGCAAAACCATTGATATGAATTTCATAGGGGCTCTGTTTGTAACTGCTGCGAATCTGCTCCAGTTGTGTCGAGAGCTGCTGATAGTTGAACTGACCATCAATCAGTGGCAAGTCCACCATCGTGGATCGGAAGTCATCGGCAACCAGCGTACCAACTTGGCCCGACCGCAAAATATTGGCACGCAGCTGAGCAAGGCTGGCGGCACTGCCATCATAAGTCTCCGGAATCACCTCACCGCCTACAAATCCGTCTTTGGTCACATCAAGCCAACGTACGTTCGGAGTCCAGAGCGATTTCATTTTGGATTTGTCAACCCCTGGCAATGAGGCCAACTGATCGTTCAGTTTTTTAAGTTCCTGAATATAATCGGCATTGAATATGTCACCACCTGTGCCTTTTCTCAGAGCCAGTACGACATGGACATCATTCCCAAGCCCCAATTCGTCTTTGTAGGCCATAAGATTCTTGATGTAGGGATGGCCTTGAGGAATCATCCGGCTCAAGCCGGTGTCAAGCTTCAAATGAGCGACGCCAAAAATCATCAAAATGGTCATTAGCGTAAAAACCGTAACAACAACACCACGTGCCTTAAAGATCACGTTCTCGAGAACAGAATTATTTTTCATCGTCAGAGATCCCCACGCATCACGGTTTCGCTTCCAGGGTAATATGGTGAATGCCTTCCGCACCGGCAGCCAAAGCATTGCCTTGTGCGTCCAGTTGTACGGCATCAAGTGCAGCACGATCAGGCAACGTCATATGCTCAAAACTTTGACCACCATCATCGCTAACCAGAACCGTTCCGCCGTTACCTACCGCCACTAGCCTGTGCCGATTGCCCTGCAGATCATTAAGCCCCTGGGTTGTACCCGTGGCGATACTTGTCCAGGATAATCCCTCATCAGCGGAACGAAACATCTGACCGCCTAGGCCATAAATGAAAAGAGCACCCGGATAAGGTTCACTGATTCCAAAGATTGAGGCATCGGTGGGTGAACTCATTTTGGTCCAGGTCAATCCGGCATCAGCCGAATGAAAAATTTGCCCCTTCTCACCCGCAATAAACCAACTGTTGGCATCAGCAGCTGAAACTGTCATGGTATTCAAATGCAGTTGGTCTGGATTGACTACGGCGCTATCAAGACTGCTCCAGGTTACACCTCCATCGTTGCTGCGCAAGACATAACCATAGGCACCAACCGCTTCAACAACCTGATCATTCAAGGCATGGACTGCCAACAATGGCGAACCCTTGTGGGTATCCGAACCTTCGGCGGCATGCTGCAATACCCAGGTTTGCCCACCATCATGCGTAGCGATCACAACACCTTCATGTCCAACTGCCCAGCCATGCATGGAGTCAGCAAAACTGACCGCAGTCAACAAAACCGAAGTTGGAGATGCCACTTGTCTCCAGTGTCGTCCCTCGTCCTCTGAAACAAGAATAACGCCGTGTTCCCCTACCGCCACCCATTGTGTTCCGACATGGGCCAATCCCAGAAGCAGGGCATCCTGAGCTCGGCGAGTCATCTCCGCATTCAGGTGGATGGGTGAAAGATTTTCGGCCTGCACTGACAAGCTAAGGCCACAACCGGCCATGCAAGTCAATCCTGCCATAAACAGTATTGAGGGAATTTTGAACATGATGGATTTTCCGCAATCAGCCAGAACTGAAAAAATACCCGGGCAGCACGATGGCTGCCCGGTGCACACATCAACGATCGCCTCGACGCCGCAAGGCTGAAGGAGTGAAATACTCATCGCCTGGAGGAGGACGTGTCGCATCAAAGTCCGTCGCACTTTCGTTGGTCAGACCCATGACATGATAACGATGTGCTTGCAAATCAAAGTAGGCATCTGCAGTTGACCACATCATCGGAACTTCCCAGAATTCCTTAGGGAAGGCCAAACTTACACGCCAAAGCGCACCACGCATATCATACTGATCTGCTTCCAGAATGCTCCATGAATCCTCATCCACGTAGAAACGACGTTTCGAGTAGATGTGGCGTTTGCCCGGCATGAGTGTACCCTCAATAATCCAGACACGGTGCATTTCCCAGCGCATGTAACGAGGATTCATGACATCAGGCTGCAGAAGTTCCTTGTAACTGACACGCGGACTCGATAACTCGTAATCGTTATAAGGAACCACCATCTCCTTCTTGCCAATTAAACGCCACTGGTAACGATCTGGAGCACCGTTGAACATGTCGGTATCATCGGCCGTACGCAATCCATCGGCATCAGCAATCGGCGTGTCGTAAGACAAGTTCGGCGCTTGGCGCACACGGCGCTGTCCGGCATTGTACCCCCAAGCTTTGCGAGGCTCGCGACACTGATCCAGGGTTTCCCAGACTAAAACGGCACCACCGGCCAGACGGGCTGGAGCCAGCTGTAACGACATGAAATAGAAAAGTTTGTTGTCTAAGTCAGCAAGTGATTTAATTTTAGGATCATAATACTTGAAATAAATTTCCTGATCGTTCGTTGCTAGCGAAAACGAGCCATTAGGCTGAACGGCCACTTCCGAAGCCCGACGAACGACATAAATACCACGATAACGGGTAATATGATTCCAGAGAATCTCTTGAGCCTGCTCAGAATTGGTGCCATAGGGAATTGGGAACGGCGTACCACCAACGCATCCATCCATCGCCCAACCGTTCAAGCGAGCTGTACTGGCACAGCGCTTGGTATTCTCGGCAATACGTGCCGGAATCGCCAGCGTACGATGTGATGGGTACACCTGTATGTAAAACTGCTGAGGATACTCCTTCAGCATGGCCTGCACACCTTCGCCGAGATACTCCTTGTATTTCTCCATATTCTCGGCATTAATCACCAGCAACGGTTTCTCGCCTGCAAACGGATCCGGATGATGGGCTGGAGGACGGTAATTGCGGGGGGCATCCGCCACGGTCAAGCCACCGGTCCAAGCTGGAATTTTTTCCCATCCTGTCTTGCCATTGCCCTTCATCTCCGCACCTAAGGGTGTCAAGGAGTGATCCAATTTATCAATATCATGAGCCGACACACCTGCCTGGCTAAACCCGCTTATGGCTAAGGCAAGCACCAGACCAACCATTTTGCAACGCTTGAACTTCATGTTGGATCCCCAATGATTAGAACGAGTATTTGAGCACCAGTGTCACATTATCCATATCCGCCATCAGATTAGCCGGACCCCCTCCCCAATAAATGTTGTAGGCCAGATCCATCTCCAGCGACTGATTGTAAATCGTATTCAACCCCAGCATGGCGGTACGCCGTCCCTGCATGAATGAGCCGGTATAATCAGAATTACCGTTAACATCCTGACCGAAAAGAATCTGTGGCACCATATTGACGTTATTGAAGACGTTGTCATAGGTTGCCTTGACAGCCAGACGATAACCCCATGACCATGGACTCATGTAATCATTGTAGCCACCACCACCTTCCGTCACCTGACAGTAACTAGCTCCACGAATGGTCTGTGGCGTTCTGCCCCCCGCACAGCCACTACCCGTTGTTGGCTGGAAGTTGGTACCAATGTAATTGGGCACCATGGTATCCAATAAGGATTTTGTGGAGGCAAAGTGTTCATTGGCGTTATAACCAGCGTAATGCACCCCACCGACTTCAATAAGCGCCATCATGCCATCCGAATGTAGGGCATTGGTCAGGTTAAGCACCGCCGACACATCAGCGGTATATTCTTCAACTTCTGCCCAGTCTTGCAACACCTGGCCTGCTTGAACCCCATTGGAATACACACTTCCCATGGGGCCATTCAAGTAGGCGGTTCCGCCATTACCCAATACGGGTGACCATGCCGCATTCTGTGCCACCAGATTATCGCCCAGATCACGCAGCACAACCTTGTTGGGACGATAGGTCATTTCGCCAGCAAGCGAGAAACTCGACACCTGACCAGAGATACTGGCACCAAACAGATGACGATCCTTGGGATAAACCAGATTATAGGTGGTGGTATCAATGGCATTGATGCCATTGATGGCGCCATAGGCACCCACGAGTTGTTGCGCCTGAGCTGAGCCCACTGTCGAACTGCTGTTCGGGATGTTCAAACTGGCCACTGCTGCTACAGGATCCGACTTACTCGCCACTGCCCCTCGTACCGCAGAGTCAATCTGATTAGTGAATGCAGCAGAACCCGTTGAACCCGTCAGATAATTGACGACTGCAGTATTGGCGGCAGACCCAGCCACATAAGCACCATTGGATTGACCTAAGGTAAACTGGGCGACCGGCAGATGTTCCGTATAATTCATGCCATACAGGGCATATTCAGTACCGCTTGAACCCGGCGTAAAACGCAGGGCCAGACCATACTGATTCCAGATCGATGATGGCACATCGCCATTCCACTGATTGGTTAAAACCGTAGAACCTGTACCATATTTGGCCGCAGTGTAGGCCGAGACCAGCTGATTCATTTGCTGCTGGGAAAGCTGTGCATACTTCGTCTGGTCTGGAGTTGTACCATTCGGCACCACCTGCCCCGGCACTAGCGTATAGGCCGTTGACATGTCCACCAGAACTCGCTCGGCACCATAACCACCAAAGGCATTATTGGTTGAATAAAAAGTTCCCATGCCAGGCGCTTCATCAAAATGCCAGCCAAATTCATAAAAGCCTTCCATGGACACACTGTCGCTGACACCCAGATTGAAATAGGCCATCGGCAAAGGCAGCAGAGCATCCTTAATCGTCGATCCTGGAACATCCAGCTGAGCCAGAGAAACAGGATTCGCCGAGTTCAGACCACCCTGAATATAGAGTGCTTCACCCCAGTTGACCACCTGATAACCCAAGCGCACGGTCAGAGGTTTTTCAGCCGGATTGAAGTTCCCCCAAAGATAAGCATCATAGCCACGGATACGGCGACCATCGAATTCACGGGTTGCCTGGGCAAAACCGCAATGACTAAGCTGTGCGGCTGGTGTCACTTCAGGATTACAGCCGGCAGCAGCCGGATAAGGATCATAGCCTACGGGTTTGCCACCCATAATGGCTGCATCGTAAAAAGCCAAACCACTGAATCGGGCACCGTAACGATCATGCCAATTCAAATCAATATCTTCCTGCGCCATATAGGTCTTGGTAAAAGGCACCCCCTGATCAAAATTGGCGTGTCCATCCACCTTGTTCAGTCCGGTGTATGGTAATTGCGTCAGTAAATCTGGAGGGGTCATGGTCAACCAGCCTGTCCCATAGGAAAGCGTGGTATCTGCACGTATCTGCAAACCATTATCCAGGGTAAAGTTGGCTGCCATCGTGGGCAAACCCAAACCCATGAGCACCAGGGACACCAGACTACGGGATCGACATGGACGTAGCAACCTGGGTTTGCCTGAAGGTGAATGCATTGCGTAGACTCCTAAGTGCTTATTTTTTCCGTATCAAACGCCAGACATTACATGGGATATGTGCAACAGAAGAACTGTTCATGCCTGCAAACGCTTGCGTATTCCTAGTAATTAAAGTTTCTCGATGCCATTTTGCAAGCCGATTACCGCAAAAATAGCAAGAACGTACCGATCCGATGCATTGGGGCCTAGACGGCCCCAAATACAAAAGCAGCAGAAATGATTAATCAGTAAGGAAAAGAGCTTTGAACTTAATGCCCGTACTTAGTCAAGCCACTTGGCGCGCATTTCCAGAACATCGGACGACTGACATTCCGAAAGGCAATGACGCACACAGGCGCGAACCTGATCGGCATAGGCCGGTGGCATGAACGTCACACTATCAAGAGCACTCATCAGGCGTGCGGCTAATTGGGGATTCTGGCGATCCAGACGGGCAACTGCTTCCAGAAGAAGCCGATAACCCTGACCATCCCGACGATGAAATTCGGGATTTGACTGAGCAAAGGCAAACAATACCGCCCGAACACGGTTGGGACTCAACCAGTCAAAACGTTGATGTTCCAGCAACGCCTTGACATGATCCAGAGACGTAGCCGGATGTCCGGCCTGCAGGCTGAACCATCGATCCATGACGAGTGGATGTTTGGAAAAACGCCGTTCCCAATCCGAACGCAAGCGCATTGCCACCGCACCTCCCATATAATACATCGGGCTGACACAGGCTTGACGTGCTGTCATGGTACGAGCCCGCTGGTAGTGATCCCAGAGCTCCTCAGCCACAGCATCGCCAGCACCGGCGGCATGATAGTGCCAAGCCATTTCAGCCAGAGCCCTGTGTCCGGCATCCTCATGGTGTAAATCTTCAAGCCATGGCTGAAAATCATGCGCTTTCCCAATGGCAACCTGCAAGGCACGCCGACCGGCAAACCAGCGCTCCGGATCCACCGGCGCCGCAACCATCGCCACAACAGCCAATGAGGGCAATTGCAGCATACGCGCCGCAAGAGCCGGGTCTTGCCCAGCCCGAATCATCACCTGTTCAAGCACATGAGCAGCCTGGACAGAGAGAGCACTCCCAGTGTTTTCCATGAACTGCCTCAGTTGAATGATCCACCAGTCCTGCATGGCAAGCCATCGACTGACCGGATCGCTCTCATGACAGATCACCAGCGCCAGTTCCTCAACCGACCATGGACGCTCAACCCGTACCGGAGCCGAGAAGCCCCGCAACAGCACAGGCACTGGCGGCTTGGAACCGACCGGGGCTTGCGCCTGAATCTCAGCCACAGACGAACGCATCAGAATACCGTCATCCCGCCAGTGCTGGGTGCTGGTCCACGCCAATGGCACACCGTCGGCGCCAAGAATACCAACGCGAATCGGTAGAGGACGTACGGCTCCTTCCTTCAGAAGGATGCGCAACTGATAATGGCCGGTTTCAGGATTCCAGTCTTCTTCAACCCCAAGTACAGGAGTACCAGGCTGTTCGTACCACACCATGAACGCGCTGAGATCAACTCCGCCCCCATCGGAAAGTGCTGCCAGAAAATCTTCGACCGTCACGGCCTGACCATCATGGCGATCAAAATAAGTATCCATGCCCTTACGCCATGCCTGGTCGCCAAGTACCCAGTGCATCATCCGGACAATTTCTGCACCTTTTTCGTAGACTGTTGCCGTGTAGAAGTTGTTGATCTCACTATAGGTCGATGGACGCACAGCGTGTGAACGGGGGCCTGCATCTTCGGCAAACTGAACCGAGCGTAACATACTGAGCTGATCAATGCGTTCCACAGCAGCCGAGTGCATGCTGGCAGAAAACTGCTGGTCACGATAAACCGTCAGTCCCTCCTTGAGGCACAACTGAAACCAGTCCCGACAGGTAATACGGTTGCCGGTCCAATTATGAAAATATTCATGGGCAATGACCGACTCGACGCGCGCAATGGCTGCATCAGTACTCAACTCTGGGGTTGCCAGTACACACGAGGTATTGAAAATGTTCAGCCCCTTGTTTTCCATAGCGCCCATATTGAAATAACCAACAGCAACAATCACATAAACATCAAGGTCATAGGCACGGCCATAGCATTCCTCATCCCAGCGCATGGCATTTTTCAGCGACTGCATGGCATGTTTGCACTGGTGGATATCTCTCGATTCCGCATAGATCTCCAAGGCAACATGCCGGCCATCCACAGTTACATAAGCATCATGCAGTACATCCAGATCAGCAGCCACACAGGCAAACAAATAACTGGGTTTAAGGGTCGGGTCTTCAAACGTGGCAAAATGCCGGCCATCATCGAGGTCTCCTGCTGATACCCGGTTACCATTGGCCAGCAAAACGGGAAATTGACGACGATCAGCCCGTAGTGTTGTCGTAAATGATGCCAACTGATCCGGACGGTCCTGGTACCAGGTAATACGCCTGAATCCCTCGGGCTCGCATTGCGTGCAGAGCATCGGTCCGGAAAGATAAAATCCCTCAAGTGCCGTATTGTTCCAGGGGTCAATGGCAACGACCGACTCCAGCACACATGCATCTTGATCACAGCGAATATGCAGTCCATCGGCAATATGATAATCCTGTTCCGTGAGTAACCGATCATCAAGCTTCAAGGACAACAATTTTAATCCTTCGCCATCCAGACGTAATGCTCGCGCCTCGGGATCAAGCCTACTCACCTGCAAGCGGGAACGCACTAAAGTCCGATCCGGAAAAATATCCAAATCGAGATCACAATGCTCAATACGCCAAGAAAGCGGGCGGTAATCGGCAAGACGATGAACAACATTCATGAATCTATCTCCACAGCCACCATGTACGAGGTCATGGCGCGAATATTCAATACCCCTGAGTCCAGAAGCAGATACTGGCCTTTGATCCCCCAAATCTCGCCATGAATCAGATTTTGGCGATCCAACGACAAAGAGCTGACTTTCTCGGGATAACGCAAAACAGGGTACACAAAATGGTACTCGGGAAGATCAAGGGACCTGCAAGCTCCAGGAAACAATTGTTCAAGCTCATGAATCTTTTCGCGACATGTCTCCAGCAATCGATCCCGGCACCCAATCAGATCAACAGGTTCAGCATCACCCTTGAGCAGTGCCCGCCATTGGGTTTTATCGGGAACATGTTCGGCAAAAAGCACTTCCAGAAGACCTGAATAATGTCGTGAACCCACTTCAAATACAGGCAGAGCGGCAACAGCCCCCTGATCCATCCAGCGTGTGGCACCTTGACTGGCACGCGTAATTCCGACCTTGATGCCGGTCGAATTTGCCAGGTATACCCAGTGCGGCACCATGCAGTGCTGCTCTCCCCATGCCGGTTCACGACAGGTGCCAGCAGCGTAGTGACAACGCTCAGGTTTGACGATACACAAATCACACGCCGCCAGACGGGTCACACAAGGATAACAGTAGCCCTGCTGAAAACTTTTACGGGTTGGGCGCTTGCAGTTCCGACACTGAATAGCTCCATCAAAACGAATACGGATAGATTGACCTGGTTGTAGATCCAGTTGCTCGTCCCCGACCACGAGTTTGTAGGAGACAACCCCACCGTGCAGAGATGCCATATGCACCCGCATCTTTTCAAGGGCACCCTCAGCAGAAATCATTGCCACCGTACCGGTTGTCCATCCGTGGGCGTGTCGCCTTGCGAGGAAGCACAGTGTTCATCTTCTTTCTTGCTGCCTCGATCAATAAAGGCCGTTCTTTGATCCGGCATCAGATGAGCATGCTCCCAGGCAATCACCACCTGGATGCACATGGCCACTTCATCTTCCGTCAATCGACGACCATCACTGTATTTGCCACGTTCAATGGCTTGGCGCAAGGAAGCAATCGTATCAGCATCAAGCTGAACAGCATGTTTCAGGATTTTGTCCATGAAGACTCCGATGGGTTCAGGTGATTCCAGCCCATCTTGGTACGCAAGGTTTTATAAAAATCATGTTGGGGCGGATGCAGCAGCAGCAATTTATGTGGATATTTGCGCACATAAATCCAGTCACCCGCAGCAAGGCTTCGCCCCTCCTGTCCGTCACAGCTTACCATGGGTTGAAACTCCCTGGACAGAACCTTGAGCTTGATCTCACTATTTCCGTCAACCACAATGGGACGACTGTTGAGGGTATGAGGATGCATGGGAACCAGAACCATCGCATCCATACGAGGATGCAAGATAGGCCCCCCACCTGACAGTGCGTAAGCGGTGGATCCCGTTGGGCTGGCAATGATCAAGCCATCAGCATGCAGACGATAGACAAAATGACCATCAATAAAGAGTTCAAATTCAACCATGTGCAAAGTTCGTCCGGCATACAGTACCACATCATTCAACGCCAGCCCCTGGTTGATTTCCTCTTCTTCGGCCTTGATATGGCACTCGAACAAAAAACGCGCTTCCTGGCTAAAGTGACCAGAAAGCACAGAACGTACGCCATCTTCCATATCCTGGGCTGCAATATCGGTCAGAAACCCCAAACGCCCGCGATTAATTCCAAGCACAGGTTTGTGGTAACGAGCCATGGCACGAGCAACGCGCAACAGACTGCCATCCCCGCCGACAACAATGACCAGATCAACCAGTTCCCCAAGCCGATACAGTCGAGCACTCTGGGCAGATGGCAGATCAAGCAGTGCCGCTGTGTCATCCTCAAGAACAACATGAACCATCAACGAGCGTAGCAACTCCAGCAGAACGCGCAGTGTCTCGACCACAGCCTCGCGACCAGGACGGGCAACCAGTCCAACATGACGAAAACGCATCATGAGCCGGCAAACTCCTGCAGCAATTGGCTCCACCCCTGAACCCCGAGGGCATGCAATCCCCCCGCCAGGACATCACACTGCAAGCCGTGTCCCTGCAACAAAAACGCAGCCGCAGTACTGCGTCGACCAGTGTCACAAAACACCATATATCGCTGATTTTTGTCAAGCAGAGTACTTTGCACCCGCAAGCTGTGCAAGGGAATATGCCATGCTCCTGGAAGCGATGCTTGGGTCAACTCTTCGCCTAGACGAACATCAAGCCAGCACCAGTGCTGTACCCCTTTTGCAAGAATAGCCTCCAAACCACACTCATTGACGACGGGTGCACGCAAAAACGTATCAAAATCTGCCCGTTCCAGACGTAAAACCTCACCCTCGGTCATCATACGGACCGTTGCATTGCGCTTGCCTGAATAAAGCAGTCCTTCTTCGCCAAAATACTGACCCGGTCCCAGAATTGCCAGACAATGCTCATCCCCCTGAGGGTCTGGAACCATGACTTCAGCCCGGCCCATTTTGATAAAATAACAAGCATCAGCCAATTCTGCAAAACGGACAATTTCTTCTCCTTGACGGACAATCATGCGTCGCATGCGGGAAAACATCTGTTTGAGATAAGCTGCAGAAATCCGATAGAAAAGTGGGGCCCTGAGTAATGTGCGTAGCCAGCGGGTATCCGTGAGGTTAAGATCTTGGGCCAATTCCGATTCAAAATAACGGGATGTTTGCTCCCAGGACAAGACCTGATCCAGCTTGGCGCTATCCAGAAAGAGCATGTGCACCCTGCCTTGAGCCAGGACATGCGCATCCTGATCACGGGGAACCTGGACCGGATACCAGCTTTGAGCCTCACCCGCGCTAATGTGCTCAATCTGATGGCCAACCTCAACCCGTACGGTACCGGCAAGCAGATAAACTGTCTGACCGCTTTGCTCTTCGCAAAAATGAATAGCCTCGCCATCCTCAAAGACCCGAACCCCAACCTCATGCACCAGATAGCCAAGACGTTCAACGGGAAGAGTATTGAGGGGAATAAAGGTCTCAAGCAAGTCAGTACGTATTTTCATGATCGATTTCCGGAAGATGTTACTTCACTTGTCTGCTGTACCACCCGATCGATACCTAGATCGCAGGCATGCCGGGCACAACGGTCACTTTCTCCCGGCGCAAAACGTCCGGGGCTATCCATGCGAATGATACGCATGCCGCAAACCTGACCATCAGCCAATACGGCCTGACAGCGAGGATCCTGGTAATGTTTGAGCCAGGCCCTATAACGACCGACTTCAACAAAACATTTCTGGGCTGCATAAGCCTCAGGATCACGCACATAGACCGGCAGTTCATCGACCGGTACCGATATATGCCCGGCACCAGGATGAAAAACCAGAAAGTTCATGCCCAGATCACGCAATTGACTTAAAAACTGATCCGCCGAGTGATTGCTGACTTGCTGAAAACGTTGTTCGAGATCCTTGAGACGATCTTCACGCTGGCCCAGCTGATATTGTAGTGACTGCAGTCGTTCCTGAAGCATGGTTTCCTGCTCGCGGAAACGGGCGCGTTCGGTTTCCATCTGGGCCAGACCGGCTTGTTGACGCGCCTCAAGTTGCGCAGTAAACCCTTTCTGGAGTTCATCCAACTGCAGCCGCATCATGTTTTCCTGCTGAAGCCGAATCTGCTGCATCTGACGCGACAGACTTTGCTCCAAATCCTCACGGCTCGCCATTTGCGCCTGCAATACGGTACATTGTTCCCGAAGTGCTTCATTCTGCTGCTGTAGGACCTTGACCTGCGCCATAAGTTTGGATCGTTGCGCTTCTGCAATGACCTGAGCCTGTTCGTGCTCGTGCTGCTCTTCCTGCAAACGTTTCTGTAACTCAGTCTCCAGAACCTTTTTTTTCAGCATCGCCTGATCGGGTTCCTGTGGATGATGTGTATCATGATCGTGCAGGGATGGAACCGCTTCAGCTTTCCAGCCCAGACGCATAACCTGCTGGCGAACCGCTTGCTGAATTAACACAAACTCATCAATGCCATCAAACAACAACGGATCCCACATCTGCGCAGCGTGCCAGGATATGGGGCATTGACTTCGACAAGCCAACTGGATGGGACCGTAGCCCAAATCAGGCCCCGGACCGGCAATTTCTGCCATATGTTGCAACGGCAAATTCCAGCTTCGCTCAATAAAACCTTTGCCATCAAAAGAAAGCACAAAAAAAACGAGCTGTCGAAGCCGCAATGATGCGTCCAGAACAACATAGGTCGAGCGCATTTGCCTGTCGGCCAGATAGGCCAAAGGAACATAACCATCTAGGCAAACCTGGACATCCGACCAAAGCAGAATCCGGACGATGGTTTGTTCATCCCATATCACGACTAGAGACTCAGGTGACCATTGTTTGCCCACAACCGCCCCTCCCGCACCATCCAAAGAGCACAGCGCCACTCACGGCAGTATAGTGAAATGCACCAAAAAAAATGACAAGGTTCGAGATGGAGCACAAAGAAATAAAAAAAGCCTGCAAAAAAAACGCAGGCTTCTTTCGTAATTGGCGTCCCCACGGGGATTCGAACCCCGGTTACCGCCGTGAAAGGGCGATGTCCTAGGCCTCTAGACGATGGGGACCTTCTTGGTGGAGCTAAGCGGGATCGAACCGCTGACCTCTACAATGCCATTGTAGCGCTCTCCCAGCTGAGCTATAGCCCCGCAGTTCAACGGCAGCTGGAAGCATCTTCCGTTGAGGCGCGCATTTTATGCAGCCATAGGCATCATGTCAACCACTTTTAGTAAATTGCCCGAATGATGAGTGATGACAACCTCACTCTTGAATTTTTTGCACGACGAGCAATTCCTCTTCCTTGGATAACACCCCAAGGATCTGAATGGCGTGTCGCAGGCGCGCCCGAACCAGGTCCGCTCCCATAATGGCCATAGCCTCCATGACGGGTGTACTGCTGGAACGCCCGGATATGGCAACAAAAACGGGTGCCATGAAATCACGTAGCTTGAAGCCCATATGTCCGGCCAAGCTTACACACATGGCCTCAACAGTCGCAGAATTCCAGGCAATGGCCTGCTCGCTTGCCCAAAGCAAGGCAAAAAGAATTTCCCGGGATTGAGCGGCATCAACTTTCTTGAAGGCAAATTGTTCAGCCTTGATCTCGGGCAAGCCCTCGAAAAAGAAACCAACCCAGGGCACCACATCAGAAAGGCGCTGAATGCGTGAGAGACACTGCGCCAGCACCTGATCAAGAAATGGGCGGTTGAATTTCCAGTCCATAAAAGCCTGTACCAGGCTATCAGGATTTAATGAACGTAACCATAAGGCATTGAGCCAATCCAGCTTTTCAACATCAAACACGGGTCCACCGAGAGAAACCCTGCTTAGATCAAATTCGCGGATCATGTCTTCCAGACTAAACTGTTCCCGCTCATCCGGCATGGACCAGCCCATGCGCCCCAGATAATTCAGCAAAGCCGCAGGAAGGTAGCCCATGCTCCGGTAGAAGAGAATCGACGTAGGGTTTTTTCGTTTCGACAATTTACTCCGGTCTGGATTGCGTAAAAGAGGCATATGGCAAAGCGTCGGCATATTCCAGCCAAAATATTGATAGAGGAGTTGGTGTTTAGGGGCAGAACTGATCCACTCCTCACCACGAATAACATGGGTAATCTGCATCAAATGATCATCCACGACATTCGCCAAATGATAGGTCGGCAGTCCGTCGGCTTTCATGAGAACCTGCATATCAATTTGAGACCAGGGAATCTCAATGCGCCCCCGCAACAGATCATCAATGGTACAAACGCCTTCTTGGGGTACTTTCATGCGGATGACGCAAGGCTCACCCGAAGCAAGGCGTTCAACGACTTCATTCTGGGCTAAATGCAGACAGAGTCCATCGTAGCAAGGATTTTGCCCAAGAGATATCTGTTCCTTGCGCAAGGCGTCCAGACGGGCTGGAGAGCAGAAACAATGGAACGCATGTCCTCGTTCCAAAAGTTCCTGCACATGCTGCTGGTAGATGGCTGCCCGTTCACTTTGTCTGTAGGGACCATAGGGCCCCCCAACATCAGGACCCTCATCCCATGAAAGCCCAAGCCAGCGTAAGGACTCAAGAATTTTCTGCTCGGATTCTGCGGTGGAACGCATTTGGTCGGTATCCTCAATGCGCAGAATAAATTGACCACCATGCTGCCTGGCAAAACAGAGATTGAACAAGGCAATGTAGGCTGTCCCTACATGAGGGTCGCCTGTTGGCGACGGAGCGACACGTGTGCGAACAGTCAGCATGACTACACTCCAAATAAGGTAAACAGCCATTATGAATGCTGCAGGGGCCTGTCGTCAAAAGCATCAGACAAAGACCTTATATTGTCGGACATCAAGACATCCTAAGGATCCAGAGCTCGAAAAGTTATGCACATCCCTGTGGATAACTCAGTGGAAAAACCCGGGGATCATTGTTGAAAACAAAGTGTTGGCATGAAAAACTCGACGATACCAAAGGAAGCAAAAAACCACTAACAGTTCAAAGCCTTGTTTTATATATGTTATTTCAAAAAATCCTTCACAGGGAACTCACTGGCGCCTTCATTGTTTGACAATCACCACAAACAGGCCATTGTGCAAAACTCATGTGATCATTTGTGGCAATTGACCTCGCAATCGACGCACTTGATCGCGAAGGGAAGCAGCTTCTTCAAATTCTAGAGCTTTTGCTTTTTCCTGCATCTGAGTCTCCAGCTTTTTAATTTCAGCCAGAGCATCAGCCAAGTGGGTAATCTGTACCATGGGAACATCACCATGATCCTTGGAAGCAGCCACCTCAGAAACCTGAGTCATACTTTCGAGATCATCGCGAACCGGACGCTGAACACCACGGGGTATAATGCCATTTTGCTCGTTGTAGGCGTGCTGGATGCTTCGCCGTCGTGTTGTTTCATCCATGGCTCGACGCATTGAACCGGTGATCTGGTCAGCATAGAGTATGGCTCGACCATGTACATGCCTTGCTGCCCGTCCCATGGTCTGTACTAACGAACGTTCTGAACGCAGAAAACCCTCTTTATCGGCATCAAGAATGGCAACCAGAGCCACTTCCGGCATATCCAGACCTTCACGTAACAGGTTGATTCCAACCAGAACATCAAATACACCCAGCCGCAAATCCCGGATAATCTCCACACGCTCCACCGTATCAATATCCGAGTGCAGGTAACGAACCTTAACACCATGTTCGTGCAAAAACTCCGTCAGGTGTTCTGCTAAACGCTTGGTCAAGGTGGTCACCAAAACCCGTTCCTGCCTAGAAACACTGGTTCGGATTTCAGCCAACAGATCGTCAATCTGGTTTTTTGCCGGACGCACCTCCACGAGCGGATCCAGCAGCCCGGTTGGCCGTACGACTTGCTCGACGACCTGCCCACTGTGCTCTGCTTCATAATTTCCCGGAGTAGCCGAAACAAAAATACACTGAGGGGCAATTCGTTCCCATTCTTCAAAACGCATAGGACGGTTATCCAGTGCAGATGGCAATCTGAATCCATACGCAACCAAATTTTCCTTGCGTGAACGGTCGCCCTTGTACATGGCGCCGATTTGCGGAATGGTCACATGCGATTCATCAACGAACAACAAAGCATCTGGAGGTACGTAATCAAAAAGAGTTGGTGGAGGCTCTCCAGACTGACGCCCGGACAGAAAACGTGAGTAATTTTCAATACCATTGCAATATCCCAATTGCTGCAGCATCTCCAGGTCGAAACGGGTACGCTGATCCAGACGTTGTTCTTCGAGTAATTTCCCAGCGCTGCGAAAGTCGGCAAGGCGCTCACGTAATTCCTCCTGAATCTGTGGTATGGCTTTCTGAAGCCGTTCTGCCGGGGTGACATAATGGGTCTTTGGGTACAGCGTAACGCGCGGAGCGGATCGCAAAATAACTCCGGTGAGCGGATCAAACCAGCGAATAGCCTCCACCTCGGAATCGAACAACTCGATACGCACCGCCTCAAGATCAGATTCAGCCGGATAGATGTCAATAATATCGCCGCGTACCCTGTAGGTGCCGCGCACCAGATCAAGATCATTGCGCGTGTACTGCATTTCAGCAAGACGACGCACGATGGCACGCTGATCCATACGCTCCCCGCGCGATACATGCAGCAACATCTTCAAATAAGCATCCGGATCACCCAAACCATAAATTGCCGATACCGTTGCAACAATAATGGCATCACGTCGTTCAAGAAGCGCCTTGGTCGCTGAAAGACGCATCTGCTCAATCTGCTCATTGACGGACGCATCTTTTTCAATGTAGGTGTCAGAAGCCGGCACATAAGCTTCTGGCTGGTAATAGTCGTAATAGGAGACAAAATATTCGACGGAGTTATGGGGAAAAAATTCCTTGAACTCTCCATACAGTTGCGCAGCCAAGGTTTTGTTATGTGCCATGATCAAGGTCGGTCGTTGCATGCGAGCAATGATATTGGCCATGGTAAAGGTTTTGCCCGAACCGGTGACGCCCAGCAGGGTTTGATGGCTTAATCCATCTTCCAGTCCCTGAACCAGACGTTCAATCGCAACAGGTTGATCACCAGCAGGCTCGTAGCGACTCGACAACTGAAAGACATCCGACACCACAACGCTCCAATAGATATAATGACAGCCCAAGCCGAAGGATATATCATAGGAAGGTCGTGCGTACAACTTAGCCCTATTCGCTTCCCGAACCAGAAATCGAGGTAACGTCCGTGGTCATCCAACTCTCAGATCGTGTCCAGGCTATCAAGCCATCTCCAACGCTTGCCGTCACCAATCGTGCTGCTGAACTCAAAGCCGCTGGCAAAGACATTATCGGCCTCGGAGCGGGTGAGCCTGACTTTGATACGCCTGAACACATCAAAAAGGCCGCCATCGCGGCGATTGAAAAGGGCTTTACCAAATACACAGCCGTGGATGGCACGCCTGGACTTAAAAAGGCAATTATCGCCAAATTCAAACGCGACCAGGGACTGGATTATGAACCATCGCAAATCTTGGTATCCTGTGGCGGAAAGCAAAGTTTTTTCAATCTGGCGCTAGCCCTGATCAACCGTGGCGATGAAGTCATCATTCCCGCACCCTACTGGGTATCTTATCCGGACATGGTCCTTATTGCCGAAGGTGTCCCCGTATGCGTTTCCTGTCCACAGACACAAAAGTACAAAATTACTGCCGCCCAACTGGAAGCAGCCATTACACCCCGTACCCGACTGCTTGTACTGAACTCACCATCAAATCCTACCGGGATGGTGTACAGTCGCAGTGAATTGCTGCAACTGGCGGAAGTCCTGCGTCGACACCCCCAGATTCTTGTTGCTACGGATGATATGTACGAACACATCATCTGGACCACAGAACCTTTCGAGAATATTGTGACTGTTGCTCCTGACCTCTATGACCGAACCATCGTTCTTAACGGAGTATCGAAAGCATACGCCATGACCGGCTGGCGCATCGGTTATGCAGCAGGCCCCAAAAACCTGATCAGCGCCATGAAAAACGTCCAATCTCAATCAACCTCCAATCCAACATCCATTTCACAAGTTGCTGCCGAAGCAGCCCTGAATGGGCCTCAGGACGTGCTGCGCCCTATGGTTGAGGCATTCCGGGTACGCCATGATCGTGTTGTTGATGGCCTGAACAAGATACCGGGCATCAGTTGCTCTCCAGCCGACGGCGCCTTCTACGCCTTTGCCAACGTTGAACAAGCCATGGCTCACATGCACCTCAAGACGGATATCGAGTTTTCTGAGTATTTACTGAATGAAGTCGGTGTGGCTGTTGTTCCTGGCTCCGCTTTTGGTATGGAAGGCCATATGCGGATTTCCTATGCAACCGCGAATACCATTCTTGAGGATGCCATTAGCCGGATTCTAAAGGCATTATCCTGAGCATTGTGTTCAGAAAAGCGTCCTAAAAGGCGACAAGGCCTGGCCAAAAACCAGGCCTTTAATGCAGCAGCGATATTTCACCCTTATTGCAGTCAATGCATATTGACTGTCACATCGGATCCGCCATGGACTCCGCTCATGGTCATATTGCCCAAAGGATTTGAGCTGTTGTTGGTACCCAGCAGACTGCCCGCCTGATTCAGAATGGAACCGATGGGAACAAAGGTTGTAGAATCTCCACCACTAGATTGAGGCGATGACCCTCCAGACTGACCGGCGATACCACGCAAAAAGGATTCTGCGGCACCCGGGTTTGCTGCACTACCCGCCGTTGAAACCGTGGCTGACAGGTTTGCGGATGGATGGATGTTTTGAGCTTCCTGCTGGGCTGAGACAGCAACCTGATCCTGACTTTGTTGGACAGAATCATGGAGTGCGCTGTGTTTTTTACTCCCGGCAGGAGGTGCTGCAACCAGCATGGAGTTTTTGCCAGCAATCTGTTCAAGGCTTTTATCATCAATAGGTTGTAGCGACCAGGAATATTCTCCAACACACAACAATAAAAAGAGAACCCACATTACAACCTTCCTGGACATCAAAATCACCCTTATATTGTCGGACAACAATAAAACACGTTCAACAATATAACTGATTTATTCGAAACCAGAAAGACCATTCATCTGTGTGGCCGGATTTAGAAACTTAGTGACAAAGTTTGCGAAGAAGCTACGGCAATAC
>JAJZUM010000169.1 GCA_021848605.1 Pseudomonadota bacterium
CTAAAAATAAGCAAGATTGACAATAAAAAAACATTCGGGAGTTTTAATAATGAAAGCCACTAAGTTTCTTATCCTTGCTGCTTCTGTAGCTGCTGCTTCCCAGTCCTATGCCATGCAAGCTCTGTCCGATTCCAGCATGTCCAATGCAACCGGTCAGGATGGTATCGACATTACTCTGGCGAACACCAACGTATCGGTTGACTACATCCGTTTTGGTTCCAGCAGTACTTCGAATGCAACCTACAGCGGCGCAGCTGACCTCCAGATCGCTGGCTTCAGTGTTTCCAGCAGCAATCCTACCGACATCCAGATTCGTCTGGGTTCCAACAGTGCTGGCCAAGCCGCTGTTCTGCTGAATCTGTCGGCCAATCAGCTGAAGTTTGGTGACATGACTTTGTCGCTGAACAAGTGGAGTGGCGTGCAGAGCGATCTGACCGCTGATACCAATCAGCAGAGCGCTGGCGGTGGTATGTTCACTTTGCGTCTGGGCACAGTAACTCTGCCAGCTGCAGCAATTACGCTGACACAGGGCTTTACTGATCAGACAACAGGCAAAGTTGCTTCCGGCGACGGCATCACTCTGGCTGTTGGTGCACAGACTGGTATTGACATCAAAGGCTTTGGCATCCTGACAACTCCGGATGCACAGAAGGCTGGTAATGTTGCCTACCTGTTCGGCGCTCAGGATATTGCGATCACTGGTATCTCCGCTAACAACATCTCCATTGGTGCCGTCAATGGCGCTGCTGCGACTGCTGCTGGTCTGGGTGGCAACGTGGCTGCAAATGGAGCCTTGTGGCTGTCGATGGGCGCCAGCACGATCGCTGGTGTTGACGTAGCCAACATCATGATTGGTAACGGTGACTTGGCTCAGCCCACCACCAGCACGGCAACAGGTACAGGTACAGCTGCTTCGCCCGCCTTCATTGGCAGCTTGGGCTTGGCTGGTGTGCATCTGGGTGCCAACAACGTGTTCATCTCTGCCCTCAAATAATGAGAGCCTGAAGGTTTAACACGATGTGATGAACGATGCCCGGGCTTGCCCGGGCATCGTTTTTAGCGTTCCATCGAACTTAAGATGAGGCGTGGGTTCTATATTCGTGCATGAACAAGTGGAATCATATTAACGTTTACCTTTCAGTGCATTGAGATGACCTGAGGTGTCTTTACGAAGAGTGATTCAGGAAAAGGGGCTTCGCCCATCAATCAGGCTGCCCCGGGTTCGTGAGGGTCTATTTCGTATCTTTGAGTGCTTCGATCTGTTCGAGGGGTGGCATGGCAACAGTGTGGAATCCGCCATCTACATAGAGAATCTCACCTGCAATACCTGAGGCAAGATCCGAGCAGAGAAAAGCTGCCGTGTTGCCGACTTCATCAATGGTTACGTTGCGTCTGAGGGGGGTGGATGCTTCATTCCAGGCCAACATCTTGCGGAAACTTTTAATGCCACTGGCAGCAAGGGTGCGAATGGGGCCGGCAGAGATACCGTTGACCCGGATGCCTTCAGGGCCAAGTGAGGATGCCAGGTAGCGGACGTTGGCCTCAAGACTGGCTTTGGCAAGTCCCATGACATTGTAATTGGGGAGTACCTGGGCGGCGCCGTGGTAGCTGAGGGTCACAATCGCGCCCTGTCTGCCCTGCATGAGTGGTTTTCCGGCGCGTGCCAAAGCGGTCAGGCTGTAGGAGCTGATGTCATGGGCGATACGAAAGCCTTCCCGGGTGGTGACGTCAACGAAATCACCTTCGAGGAGTTCGCCGGGAGCGTATGCGACAGCATGGACAATGATGTCAAGATGTCCCCATGCTTCTTTTAATTCAGTGAATAGGTTCTGGATGTCCTCATCGGAGGCAACGTCGCAGGGGTACGTCAGTGATGAGCCCATAAGGGCGGCGAATTCTTCCACACGACTTTTCAGTTTGTCGTTTTGATAAGAAAATGCCAGCTCTGCACCCTCGCGATGCATGGCTTTGGCGATGCCGTAAGCAATCGACAGTTTGCTGGCGACACCCACGACCAATGCTTTCTTTCCGCTGAGAAACCCCATAAGGCACGTCCTTTGTCATGAAAGGGAGGTCTTCATTATAGCATAGCGATGGTGTGGGGAACTGTGCACAAATCGGCAGCAGCTATTAGTACATTCTTACAAGATAGGATTCTTGGTTGCATCAATAATCTGATACACTGTTGGGGCAGACGTGAATTGGAGGTTGTGCCATGCGTCCTTGGCTTAAAGCAGTTGTACTGATTGGGTGGGTTATGCAGTCTGTTCAGGCCTACACCTATCAGGATATGCGTATATTGCGGGCGGGCCACCTGTTGCAGAATCCTTCCGTGCTTTCTGATCCTACTGCATGTCAGCCCTATCGGGGGGATCGGGTTGAACAACAGCATGTCAAAGTGAATATCAATGATATCAAGGGACTTAATGCCGTTTATGTGCGTCTGGTTTCTGGTCCTTGTTCAGGGACTTATGGCTGGATCGCCCAAAATCTACTGACTGTGCGGCGAGATTCTGAAAAGTAAGTGTTTTGGCTCCGTAGAGGGCTTGTTCTGATTTGAAAGATCTTCTATAATTCGCCCTCTATTTTTCGGGTTTCGTTGTTGATCCCGTTGGTGTTAAGGCGAATATTCATGAAAACATTCAGTGCAAAGCCTGAAACGGTGCGTCGCGACTGGTTTGTCGTTGATGCGTCTGGCAAGACTCTTGGTCGGTTGGCTAGCGTGGTTGCTGCTCGCTTGCGTGGTAAGCATAAGCCCGAATATACCCCACATGTTGATACCGGTGATTTTATTGTTGTTGTCAATGCGGGCCAGATTGCGGTTACGGGTAACAAGACGCAGCAGAAGACCTACTGGCACCATACCGGCTATCCGGGTGGGATTCGTGGTGTGAGCTTCGACAAACTGGTTGCTGACAAGCCCGAGCGTCTTTTTGAAATTGCTGTGCGTGGCATGTTGCCGAAGGGGCCTTTGGGTCGAGCCATGCTGAAAAAACTGAAAGTCTATGGTGGTGCTGATCATCCGCACGTCGCCCAGCAGCCCCAGCCCCTTGATATCTGACAGGAAGAGTGAACATGCAGCAGAACTATGGTACTGGACGTCGTAAAACAGCAACTGCCCGCGTATTCCTGCGCCCAGGTACAGGCAAGATTGAAGTCAACAGTCGCCCTCTCGATACCTATTTTGGTCGTGAAACAGCACGTATGATCGTTCGTCAGCCTCTTGAGCTGGTTGATCAACTGAATCGTTTTGATGTTTTGGTGACGGTGTCCGGTGGTGGCATCAGCGGTCAGGCAGGAGCGATTCGTCATGGGATTACCCGTGCTTTGATTGAGTACGAAGAAAGCTTGCGTTCACCTTTGCGCAAGGCTGGTTTTGTAACGCGTGATGCGCGTGAAGTTGAGCGTAAAAAGCTCGGTCTGCGTAAGGCGCGTAAGCGTCCACAATATTCCAAGCGTTAATGCTGGTTGTGATGGTTGTTTGGGGGATCGTCTAACGGTAGGACTACGGACTCTGACTCCGTCTGTCTAGGTTCGAATCCTAGTCCCCCAGCCAAATTAAGCCCGGTCTTACCGGGTTTTTTTTTTGAAGTCATTTCCTGCTTCTGTTAGAAGTGATCTAAATCAATGGAACCCAAAAAAGAGCGATTCTAAGAAAGCTTTCATCGAGAAAAGGGCGCATTGATCTTGTCGGAGTACAGGCTTTTACATATCATTACCAAGCTTTTAAGAGGTTCCTGTGACGCAGGTGCCGGGTTCATGCAAGGGAGATAAGATTGATGAGTAATGACGGGGTAGATACTGGCCGCCGCATGCTACTGATTGGCGCCACAGCGGCCGTAGGTGCTGTTGGTGTCGTTGGAGCGGCAGTTCCCTTTGTGCGGTCGTGGAATCCCAGTGCGGAAGCCAAGGCTGCTGGGGCACCAGTAGAGGTGGATATTAGCCAGGTACAGCCTGGTCAGCGGATTGTGGTTAAATGGCGCGGAAAGCCAGTATGGATTTTGCATCGGACGCCAGATCAGTTGTCTACTCTGAAAAAGCTGGATTCGCGGCTTCGTGATCCCAATTGTGATGATCCTCAGCAACCCAGCTATGCCAAAAACGAATGGCGTTCAATCAAGCCGGAGTATCTGGTTATGGTGGGTATTTGCACGCATCTGGGTTGTTCGCCCATGTACGTACCTGAGCAGGGTAAGGTTGAGGCTTCTTGGCTCGGGGGCTTTTTCTGTCCCTGTCATGGTTCCAAGTACGATTTGGCTGGTCGTGTCTACTCAGGCATGCCTGCACCGAAAAACATGGAAGTACCTCCCTATTCCTATACCTCGCCAAGCGTGGTTCTGATTGGTGTTGACAAGGAGCATCCGGCATGAACAAGCTGTTCCAAGATCTTATGGGCTGGGTGGATGCGCGTTTTCCGGCAACGGAGACGTTCGAATACCACATGTCCAAATACTATGCACCGAAGAACTTCAATTTCTGGTATTTCTTTGGTGTGCTCTCCATGGTGGTTCTGGTCAATCAGCTCGTGACCGGTATCTGGCTGACGATGGATTACAATCCCTCCGGGGCTGGCGCTTTTGCCTCGGTTGAATACATCATGCGTGATGTGCAGTATGGCTGGTTGCTGCGTTATCTACATTCGACGGGTGCTTCGGCGTTCTTCGTCGTAGTATACCTGCATATGTTTCGTGGCATGATGTATGGCTCGTACCGTAAGCCGCGTGAGTTACTCTGGTTGATTGGCATGGGGATTTATCTGTGTCTGATGGCTGAGGGCTTTTTCGGATACCTCCTTCCTTGGGGCAATATGTCCTTCTGGGGTGCCCAGGTGATCCTGAATCTGGTCGGTGCTATACCCTATGTGGGTGATACACTGGTCACTTGGGTTCGTGGTGACTTCGTGATTTCGGGTTTGACCCTGAACCGGTTCTTTGCCCTGCACGTTGTTGCCATTCCGCTTGTTCTGGTCGCCTTGGTCTTCCTGCATGTTGTTGCTCTGCATCACGTTGGTTCCAACAATCCCGATGGCATTGAAATTAAGAAGAACAAGGGTGCTGATGGCAAGCCTGTGGATGGTATTCCGTTCCATCCCTACTACACTGTGCATGATCTGGTGGGTATTGTCGTCTTCTTGTTTGTTTTCCTCGGTATTGTGTTCTTTTTCCCGGATGGGGGAGGTCACTTCCTGGAAGCTCCAAACTTTGAGCCGGCCAATGCCCTGAAAACACCACCTCATATTGCTCCGGTATGGTACTACACACCGTTCTACGCCATGTTGCGTGCCACGCCATCGATGTTTGGTTCGGCTTTCCCTGGAGTGATTGTCATGGGAAGTGCTATTGCCATTCTGTTTGTGCTGCCTTGGCTTGACCGTAGTCCAGTGAAGAGCATTCGCTACAAAGGCTGGATGAGCAAATTCTGGTTGGGTGTTTTTGTGGTAAGTTTTCTAGGTCTTGGCAAGCTGGGTATGATTGAGCCGTCTCCGATGGCAACCATGCTTGGACGATTCCTTACTTTATTGTACTTTCTGTACTTCCTGTTGATGCCCTTCTACACGTCTATTGAAGATGTCAAGAAGGTTCCTGATCGTCTAACTGGAGGGAAGCACTAA
>JAJZUM010000014.1 GCA_021848605.1 Pseudomonadota bacterium
CTCCTGATCTACCCTTGAAATTGGCAGTAGATGTTCTGCGTAACAGCGATGGTGTGATCGATCTGGATGTGCCCGTCTATGGTAATCTCAATGATCCTGATTTTAGTTTGCGTCAGGTGGTTATGGCTGCCATCGGAAGTTCGCTGAAACATATTGTAGATTCACCTATTACATTGTTATCCCATCTTCTCGGCGAAAGTGAGGATGCATTGCATCATGTAGCTTTTGAGCCGGGTTCTTATGTGTTGAATCAGGAAACCAGGGATCGCATTGGCAAAATGTCAAAGGTTCTGATTGAACATCAACATCTTCTGGTTTTTGTACGAGCTAGCTATGACCCCGTCCTGGATAGTCCCAAGGGACAACAGGGTGTATTGTTGACACCCGAGATGTTGCGAGACCTTGCCATTCATCGAGCCGAGTCGGTGAAGTCGGCATTTATGGCGCATGGTGTTCATGACCATCGCATTTTTATCGCTGAGCCTGGTATGAGTGATCATCGTGGTACGGCGGCTTCTGTGGTAACAACCATTGAAATCAGGGCGCGATAGTTATTGCTTCCGGGCCTGGTCCGAAAGCATGTTCATCAATTTAACGCGCGAGAAACACCGTCCTTTCCCTAGACCACACTGGGTTCAGGGGCAGGACGGGGTAGTTGACGAGTAGTTATTGAACTTTCATGCCGGGTAGGGCGCCGTGATCGGGGTGAATGAGAAAGATGTCCTTGCCGCCAGGACCGGCGGCAAGGACCATGCCCTCACTGACTCCGAACTTCATGGTTCTTGGTGCCAGGTTAGCCACAACGACAACGGATAGGCCCACCAGCGTTTCGGGCTGATCATAGGCCTGTCGAATGCCGGCAAAAATTTGTCGCGGATTTTCTTCCCCAAGATCGACCATGAGTCGCAACAACTTGTCCGCCCCCTTCACATGTTCGGCAGTTTTGATGGTCCCAACCCGCAGATCAAGTTTGCGAAAGGTATCAATATCGATCAGATCCAAAGTTGCAGCATCCGACACTGCAGTATGGGTCGATTTTGGGGGCGTTGTGGTCTCAAGAGGAGTGTTCAGACTTTCTCGCGAAGATTCAAGGATGGCCTCAATCTGTTTGGGATCGATACGCTGGAAAAGCGGCTTGAATGGGTTGAGCGTGTGATTGCCAAGTGGAGTCATTCGGGCATCCCAGGATAAATCACCTATGTTGAGAAAATCTGCTGAAGCCTGCGCCAGCTTTGGAATAACTGGAGCCAGGTAGGTGATCAACTGTCGATAACATTCAAGACTGATGCTGCAAACCTCCTGAATATGTGGGTTGAGGGGATCAACTTTGGCGAGTGACCAGGGCTTTTCCTGATCCAGCCATTGATTGACCCGGTCTGCCAATGCCATGATGTCGCGGATGGCCCGAGAGAACTGGCGTTCTTCATAACTGTCAGCAATTGCGGTGCCAGCCTGCATCAGCGAGTCAACCAGTGGGTGTTGTACAGCAATCAGCTGGTTGTTGAAACCTTTGAACAGAAACCCAGCACAACGACTGGCGATATTGACGATTTTGCCAACCAGATCACTGTTGACACGTGCGATGAAGTCTTCAAGATTGAGATCGATATCCTCAACGCGATCGCTAAGTTTGGCAGCAAAGTAATAGCGCAGCGCTTCTGGATTTAAGTGGTCGAGATAGGTTCGTGCCTTGATAAAGGTGCCGCGTGACTTGGACATTTTGGTGCCATTGACGGTAAGAAATCCGTGGGCAAAAACGCCATTGGGCAAGCGAAAATCTGCACCGTGCAGCATGGCAGGCCAGAACAGTGCGTGGAAATAAACAATGTCCTTGCCAATGAAATGGTATAGCTCAGCGTGACTTTCCGGGGACCACCAGTCACTGAAATTCATACCGGTGCGTTGACACAAGGCATCAAAACTGGCCATGTAGCCGATGGGGGCATCCAGCCAGACATAAAAGTATTTGTCGGTCGTGTCTGGAATGGCAAAACCGAAATAGGGCGCATCTCGGGAGATATCCCAAGGATTAAGCCCGGCTTCAAACCACTCGTCGAGCTTATTGCTGACTTCCTGTTGCAAATGACCACCTCGCGTCCATGATTCCAGCATTTCGCGGAAATCGGGTAGTCTGAAGAAATAATGATCGCTGTCACGCAGTATTGGAGTGGCGCCGCTAATCGTGGAATAAGGCTGGATCAGATCGGTTGGGCTGTAAGTTGCGCCGCATTGCTCACAGGAGTCCCCATATTGGTCTTTGGCGTGACAACTGGGGCATTCGCCTTTGATAAACCGGTCGGCCAGAAACAACTGACGTTCTGGATCATAAAACTGGCGGACTGATGCTGTGTCAATATGGCCTTTATCTCGATTGCGTCGATAGATAAGTTCGGCATAGTGACGGTTTTCTGGAGAATGGGTGGAATGATACTGGTCAAAAGCGATATGAAAGTCGGCAAAGTCGCGCTGATGCTCAGCAGACACCTCGGCAATCAGGTCTTCAGGAGTTATGCCTCGATCCTCAGCCTTGAGCATGATCGCTGTGCCATGAGCATCATCGGCACAAACATAGTAGACCTCATGACCACGGGCTCGCTGGAAGCGAACCCAGATATCCGTCTGGATGTATTCGACCAGATGGCCCAAGTGAATGGAGCCGTTGGCATAGGGAAGGGCACTGGTAACCAGGATACGTCGGGACATGCAGCAAGCTCTCTCAGTGATCACATAAAAACGTCATGAATGACGCCTTGGATTGACAAGACCACAGAATTATAACCGTTTCAGTCGCACAGTCTGAGCAGTGTTTGCAAAAAATCCAGATAAAAAACCCGGAGGTCTTAACCTCCGGGAAGCCTAGGGGGATTGGCTTTAAAGACCAGCGTTTTTCAAGCGGTTGACGTGATCACGATAAACCGCAACGGGGTCAGGAGTAAACCATCCACGCAATCCGAGAAACTGGTTGATTTCGTCGCCATGATTCCAGGGATAGTTGTCACGCAGAACCGTACCAAAGTGGCTGCTGCATTGACCGGTCAGGCCATCACTGGCGCCCCCTTGGAAGGCTAGACTAGTTACACTAAACAGATAATCCGTTGGGTCAAGGAAGTTGGTAAACACGGAAGTTCCACCCCAGGAGTAGTAACGTTGCCCATTGGCATAAGCGGGACCTTGTCCACATGGAGTAGAAGGCATACCTTGTGGGAACTGGGCATTAAAAGCTGCAGCACCTGCCGTGCTCATTGATTCCATTTCGGCAACTGCACTTTCACCATAGGATGTACCTGCGAAGCCATCCAGCAGGGTACTGAAGGCGTTGGCGATGGAGACTCCAAGGCTGCCAACTCCAGGGATATTGGCAATGCCAAGCAGTGCATCGGCGACCGGTGTGCCAGCATTCGGGCTGCCAATGGTCGTTACCGAGGCTACCTGGCTCGGGATGACAGCAGCGACATAACGGGCTGCCACACCACCATGGCTGTGACCGATCAGGTTGACTTTTTGGGCGCCGGTAATGGCCAGGATCGTTTGAACCTGAGTCAAGAGTTCTTCGCCACGGGCTATGGAGCTGTTCAATGCTGAAGCCGAGGTAGCGTAGACTTGGGCACCGTGACTACTCAGGTCGTCCGCAATACCATAAAAATAGTCAATACCGAACACCTGTTGAAATCCAAGTACTCCAGGTACCAGAACAATGGGATAACGTGTTTGGTCGTAGGTATCGGCCCAGTTTGGGATCATGCTCAACAACAGCATAAGGCTGGCAATGATGCGTTTCATAACTTGTCCTTCTGTTTTTGTTATCACGTCTTGTGTCGTTTTTGTGTCGAATCTCTAGCTCAGTCCGATTGGGTCAAATCAAAGCATGGAAAATGCCAGATGCTGAATTTTGCTTTGTTTTGTCCTTAAACGTGCGTCATGGTGACCTGTTGGGTCTGTTTTAGGGGGTAAGTCGATCTTCTTGGTTCGAGCCTATGGTCTTACCGGCAAAAGGAACTGTTCCGTTTGGTAACGCGTGTGTTACCCGTGTTCTTGTTTATTCGTTTTTTGTACTTCAGGCTGCACATTGATCTGGATCAATACGTTATACAGCTTCGGGCGCACAATGACTGCGGTTGATCTGATGTGAGATGATCATGTCCCGAGAACTGGTCTGTATGGTGGTGTGGGCCAATATGCAATTGGCGGCCCAAGGGGCTTCGGCAACTTTGGCCTTTGATGCTGAAGGAGATCTTAAAGCCTGGGTGAAAAATCACTCGGGTGTCGTGCGTCCCTGGTCTGCTACAGATGGTTGCACTGAACTGGTTCAGTCTGCAATCCGTCAAACACTGCAACATCAGTGGTATGAGCCGGGTTACTTGACGGGTTCTTTTAATTCAGTACTACCGTCGGAGCGGCGTGAAGGGTTGTTGGCATAATCGACGCCATGTTTTTGAAGGTATTCCCGAATCAGTTGTCGTACAACCTGCGAAGGGGTACGGTCCTGTCGTGCACAGAGTAATTCAAATGCCTGTTTTTTGCTGGGGTCGATGAGAACCGTCAGTCGGGCAGTTTTTTGTTCCATGCTTGATGTGCTCCTCGTGAACGATGCGCCTTCACGCTTAATCATGTTCATGATATTATCATATCACACACATTGAATGTTGATGTCGTAATCATGTCGTGGATGCTGATGGATCCAGGTGTTCTTGTTCTGTCCGTGTTGGTCGGCTGGTTTGTGCTCGGCTGTATTTCTGCTCTGGCCTGGAACCATACCGAATGGGTCTGTCGCTGGATCTTCCCAACGAGTGCGCTTCTTGGACTGATATTAACTTTCTCAATGGTACGGGCCAGTGTCATGGATCCTTTTGTGCCGGTGGATATCGGTTCGGGTTTATGGCACCTGCATGCTGATGCCTTGGCTTGTTGGTTTGTGTTGCTGCTTGGGTTGTTGGTTACCGCCATATCAACCTATTCATCCAGTTATTTTCGGGAGCGGGAGGCAACGCCGGCAGGTTTGCTTGGTTTCTGGTACCACCTGTTTCTGATCAGTATGGCTCTGGTTGTGCTTGCTGACTGTTCCTATTTGCTCATGCTGGCCTGGGAAGGTATGGCGGTCAGTTCCTATTTGCTGGTTGTAAGCAATTACCGACAGTCATCGACGCGTGCTGCCGGTCTCCTTTATCTACTTGTGTCGCAGGCAGGAGGTTACGCCCTTCTGGCTGGTTTTTTGCTGCTGTCCAGAGAAGGCGTGTTACTGCCATGGGATCACCCTGAACTTGCCATGATGCCCATGCTGGCCCCGGCGAGTGCTTTGGCCTTATTGGGTGGTCTGATGAAAATGGGGGTGGTTCCGCTCCATACCTGGCTACCCGAAGCCCATCCGGCTGCACCGTCGCCTGTGTCGGCATTGATGAGTGGTGTCATGCTGAAAATGGCTGTTTATGTGGTGATGCGTTGGGCGCTTTTGGTGCATTCGGGCATCATTGTGTCAAGTCTGCTGATTGTGGCTGGTTTGGTGACAGGGTTGTTTGCTGTTATTCACGCTGCTGTTCAAACCGATATGAAACGCTTGTTGGCCTATTCCTCCATGGAGCATATGGGGCTCATCATGCTGGCGCTTGGTATGGTTGTGCTTTTTCGTTTGCTTGGTCAGGAGGCATGGGCTGTCATGCTGCTGACGGCAGTACTCTTCCAGGTTTTGGCACACGCTGTGTTTAAAAGTCTGTTATTTTTGGCGACGGGTACGGTCTTGCATGCGACCGGTCGACGCAATCTGGGTTATTTAGGTGGTCTGCTCAAATTGATGCCATGGACGGGTTGGGTCACCCTGGTTGGGGTACTGAGCGCTGCCGGCATTCCTTTTTTTGCTGGCTTTGTGGCCGAATGGATCATCATTCAGGCACTCATTCTGACGCCTGCACTTGGCAATCCGCTCTTGCATATGGTTTTACCACTCTGCGGCGCTTTGGTGGCGCTTATTGCTGCGCTTGCAGCCTACACCATGGTCAAGTTTTATGGTATTGTTTTTCTTGGCCAACCTCGAGAAGCAAGTCTTCTACAAGCGCATGAGTCGGGATGGAGTGAGCGTCTGGCCATGTGTGCTTTGGCGGTCCTGTGTGTTTTTCTTGGATTGCTGCCCACCTCGATATGGTCGCTTTTGTATCATCTTGCTGCCCATTTGCTCAATCAGAGTGTCCCAGCTGTATTCCTGCCGGGCTCGGCTGTGCTCAGTCCCATGGGGCTGAATCGGGCGAGCTATGCGCCGTTTATACTCATGTTGATGTTGCTCGCCATGGTGTTGCTTATCCTGTTTCTGCTGCGCCCATTTTTGAGTCGACCATCCCGCCAGGCGCCTGCCTGGGATTGTGGATTTGGGGGATTAGATCAGCGCATGCAGGATACGGCCGAAGGGTTTGGACAGCCGATTCGGCAGATTTTTTCACCGTTCATGGAGGTAGAGCTGCATGTGCCAACACCGGATGACCGGGAGCCACGCTATTCCATAACCGTTCGCGATTATACCGACACCCGTTTTTATCAGCCATTAAGGTATCTTTATGCCTTGCTCGTTCGCTTGAGTGCTTTTCTTGAGGGGGACTTGCGTCGCTCGATTCTTTGGGTACTACTCAGTATTGTCGCCATGCTGCTGACCGTTTTTCTCGGTGGTGTTTCATGATGGCTGTCATGGTGTTTTTTTTGGCATTGTTGCTTGCGCCATTGTATTCGGGCTGGATCAAAGTGTGTAGGGCGCGATGGCAAGGAAGAAGGTCGGCTTCAGTATTGTTGCCCTATTGGACACTGCTGAAGTTGCTGCGCAAGGAGCCTGTCATTCCGATCGGAACAACACCCATGTTTGTCGGTGTTCCCTATCTGGTATTCGCCTGTCTTGCTTTGGCATTGGCACAGGTTCCTCTTTTGGGCACCGAATTACCCTGGTCAGAAACGTCCGATGTCATCGCTCTCGTCGGTACATTGGCGCTGGCACGGGTCTTCCTTGCGCTTGGCGCCATGGATACGGGCACTGCTTTTGCCAGTATGGGTGCCCGCCGTGAGATGCTCATGGCTTTTCTGGCCGAGCCAGCTTTGTTGTCTGTGCTTTTTACGCTTGTGCTGATGACCCAGTCGACCACGCTTGCGCATATGGCCCATTCCATGCTGGATCGTCCTCTAGCTCTTAATCCAAGTCTGGCTTTTGCTGCAGTTGCTTACACGATGGTATTTCTGGCAGAGAACGGTCGCATTCCTGTGGATAATCCTACCACCCATCTGGAACTGACCATGATTCATGAAGCCATGCTGCTTGAATATTCGGGGCGCTATCTGGCGTTACTGGAGTGGGGGCAATCGGTCAGACTGCTGATCTATACCGGCATGGGCATTTCCTTGTTTATGCCATGGGGTATGGCGTTAGGTCGTGTCAGTCTTCTGGCAGCTATGTTGTCCTTGGCCATATTTATGTTCAAATGCATGGTGATGGGTATTTTGCTGGCGGGTCTTGAAGTCATGAGTGCCAAGCTGAGAATCTTTCGGGTTCCCGAGTTTTTGGGCATGGCGTTCATTTTTGGCGTACTTGGCATGTTTGTTCATGTACTCATGGAGACCTTTTAATATGCTGCCCATGTCCGTTCAGCTTGTACATGCCTGTGCCGCACTGATGCTGCTGCTCGGTTTTGTATTTCTGGTTGAGCGTCGGCTGCGTCAGCTGGTTGCCTTATATCAGGCTCAAGGGCTTATTCTCTGTTTACTTTCAGCAATTTTGGCTTGGAGTCAGCGACGTCCGGAACTATGGTGGTCGGCCCTGACTCATATGGGGTTCAAAGTTATATTGATTCCATGGGGACTTAAACGCTGGATCAACCGGCTCAACATGCGTTGGGATCGTGAACATATGGTCAACGTGCCGACCCGTTTGTTGCTGGGTATGGGACTGGTACTATTGGCATTCAACCTTAGTCATTCCTTGCGGCCGTGGGCAGAGGGGGATGCCGGTCAGGGTCTCAGTATTGCCTTGGCTTGTGTCCTGTTGGCCTTGCTGATGATGATGGTGCGTACTCAGGCGCTTGCTCAGGTGATGGGTTTTCTGGCGATGGAAAATGCCATCATGTTTGCGGCAACGGCCTCTGCCTACGGTATGCCGATGATTTTGGAACTTGGCATGGCACTTGATGTTCTGGTTGGCCTGGCCATTATTGGGATGTTCATGCAGCATATGCGCAACCAGTTTGATTCGCTTGACCTGCGTCATATTGAGCGGACCCGGGAGAGTGTACGGTGATTCTTGTCCTGCTGCTGGCACTACCCTGGTTCATTGCGCTGGTTCATGTTTTACCCATGTACCGCCATCGCTTTTTTGACTGGTTTGGTGTAGGCGGATATTTTCTGCAATTGTTGCTCGCTATTTATTTACTTGGACAGGTTGCACCGAATCAACACCGGCTTTTTGCTGGTGGGTGGTTGGCTCTTGATGCGTTGAACCTGTATTTTGTCGTGGTGACGTGTCTGGTTGGGTGGACAACTTCATTGTTTGCAGTGCCTTATCTGCGGGTCGAACAGGAGCGTGGTCGATTGACACCGCTGCGACTGCGTCTATTTCACAGCATGTATGGCGTGCTTATGGGCATGATGTTGCTGTGTTTGACGACCAATCATCTCGGAGTCTTATGGGTGGCTCTGGAAGCTGCAACGTTGAGTGCGGTCCTTATGGTGGCCATGTACCGCACGCCCGAAAGTTTTGAAGCAGCGTGGCGTTATTTCATTCTGGGTGGAATTGGTATCTTGCTTGCCTTGTTTGCCGTGATTCTTGTTGATCTGGCTGCTACCCAGCACGGGCTCACAGGTAATCATGCTCTGCAACTCGATGCCTTGTGGGATAATCGCCACAGCCTCAATCCGATGCTGATGGCTGTTGCTTTTCTGTTTGCGCTGGCCGGACTTGGCACTAAATCTGGACTGGTTCCCTGGCACAGCTGGCTTTCCGGTGCCCACGCTGAGGGGCCAACACCAATTTCTGCCGTGCTTTCGGGTTTATTGCTGAATGTGGCGTTTTATGGATTGCTACGTTTTAAGGCTTTGACAGAAGGTGCGCTCCATAGCCATTGGCCGGATCAGGTACTTCTCGCTACAGGATTATTGAGCGTGCTGGTTGGTGTTCTGCGCATGCGCGCCCAGCGGGATGTCAAACGGCTTTTTTCCTATTCATCCATCGAGCATATGGGACTGATCAGTATCGGCATGAGTCTTGACAGTCCCGTTGCGCATGCTGCAGCTTTGCTGCATGTTTTGTTGCATGCCCTGATCAAGTCCTCGATATTTTTCAGTGTTGGTCATGCGGTACAAAAAACCAGAACACAGCGGATGGAACACATTCGTGGTCTCATGCATGCATCAGGCCGAATTGGCTGGGGGCTTCTGCTTGGTACGCTGGCGATTGCTGGTTTGCCACCTTTTGGGATTTTTCGCAGTGAGTTCATGATGCTGCAAATAACTGCGGCAGAACAGCCATGGATGCTCCCACTCATGTTGTTAGCGCTTTGGCTGGCATTACTCAATTTGTTATCACCGGTGCAGGAAATGGTGTGGGGTGATCCTTTACCGGGATTGCAACATCTCAGTTATCGTCCGCTTCGATTGCCGATGTTGCTGCATCTTGGGATTGCACTGGTCTTGGGTGTCTACATGCCGGTTTCACTACGGGAATCACTGCTGCATGCAGCCGTGTGGGTAACGGGGTAATCATGCTGGAACAAGCACTGATCATTCACCACAAAATACTGCCCTGGAGACTCCTCCGTATGGAAAGTTCGGGTTGGCGTCCCGTGGTGCAGAAGCTGAAGCAACTTGATTACCGGCTGCTGACTCTTCTGGCTCGCTCGCTGGAAAGCGAACACATTTTGGAGAGTTGCTGGGCTCATGCGGGACAATTTCTGGTCATAGATATCCATTTATCCCCAGGGGAATGTGAGATTCAGGATATTGCTGATCTTTATCCGGCAGCAGCACGATTGCAGCGTGCTGTTCATGAACTCAATGGGTTGAATTTTGTACGAACAGATGAAGGATTCGTTGATCAGAGTCCTTGGCTGAATCATGGCTGGTCGGAGCAGGTATATCCCCTTGCTGACCCGCCACAACCAGTTGATTTTATGCCGGTCATGCCGGCTATCACGCCTGTTCAGGGTGCCGGTGTTCATGAGGTTCCGGTCGGGCCGGTTCATGCGGGTACGATTGAACCGGGTCATTTCCGGTTCTCGGTTGTCGGTGAAAAAGTCCTGCGACTGCAACAACGTCTAGGTTATTGTCATCGCGGTATGGAATCTCTTTGGGTTGGACAGACGCCTGAAAAAGCTCTAAGGCTTGCTGGTCGTGCCTGTGGTGACAGCACGGTTGCGGGCAGTTGGGCTTTTGCCATGGCTCTTGAACAGGCTATGGCTGTTGATGTTCCCAGCCGGGCAATTTGGCTTAGGGCGCTTATGCTGGAGCGTGAGCGTGTTGCGGCACACTTGTCTGACTTAGGTGCATTGGCGCAAGATGCGGGATGGATATTGCCGCAAAACAGCTTTTCAGCTTGGCGGGAAGAATGGTTAAGAACACAAAAGCAATGGTGTGGTCATCGACTTATGATGGATCAGGTCGTGGTTGGGGGGTGTGCCCGTGACCTTGATGTTCAGCAGCGGGATTGTCTATTGGAGCAGGGCCAGCAGTTGATGCAGCGCCTTGAAGCCATGTTCGGTCATTTTGAAGAGCATGGTGGTCTGCAGGATCGTTTTCTGGGTACAGGTATCCTGGAACCGGATCTCGCCAAGCGTTTGGGTGTGTGCGGGCTGGTTGGACGAGCCAGTGGCCAATTCATGGATGTTCGTTGTGATCGGGCTTATGAGCCTTATAACCAGCTCAAGCCTGCCCGACAGGTTTTGCAGGAAGGTGATGTGGCAGCACGTGTTCGGATTCGATTTGCCGAATCCTTTGCTTCGCTGTTTCTGATGAGTCAGATTCTTGAACAATTGCCTGATGGCCCGGTTATTAAGGAATGGTCCCGGCTCGAAACCGAAGGACGTGGTTACGGTTGGGTTGAGGGTTGGCGTGGTGAAATCGTTGCAGTGGTACATGTCGATCAGGGACGGATCACTCGGGCGCGACTGCATGACCCATCCTGGCAAAACTGGCCTGCCCTGGAGTATGCCGTGCTGGATAATATTCTTGCCGATTTTCCACTCATCAATAAATCATTCAGCTTGGCCTACGCAGGACATGATCTATGAGCCGGAACCGGTTGATTGAGCTGGTACAGATGATTGAGCCCCGTGGTAGCCGAGTTCGTGATGCCGAGCAGGATGTACAAGCAAAAATTGCCCGACATTTTGGACGCGCCCTGACCATTCGCCAGGTCGATGCAGGTTCCTGCAATGGTTGTGAACTGGAAATTGGGGCGTTGCATAATCCCTACCATAATCTGGAGGGGTTGGGCATTCATTTTGTTGCCAGCCCACGCCATGCCGATGTATTGCTGGTAACGGGCCCGGTTAGTAAAGCCATGATCGTCGCTGTGCAACGTACCTATGCGGCAATGCCCCGTCCCTGCTGGGTTCTGGCCGTGGGGGACTGTCCGGTCGATGGTGGCTTGTTTGCTGGCAGCTATGCCACAACATCAGGACTGTCCGAGATCATTCCCGTCGATGCCTGGGTGTCAGGCTGCCCACCTGAACCGCTTAGGATTCTTGATGCCTTGCTGCTTCTGATCGGCAAGGAGCGCTTGCGATAGTTCTAAGGTCAATGCGTGACCGTTTTCTCCACAGAATCTGCACAATATCCTCAAAACACCGGAAACAATTTCAGATAATCTAGGCAAATGTTTGGATCAGGGATCATACATGAATCACGATGAAATTGGCCGCCAGCAGGCCGAGTTGCTGGCTGATGAGGCGCGTTACTGTTCCTTTGGCGACACGGTGCACTACGTCAATCCACCAAAAATATTCGACCGTTGCGAAGGGAGTTATCTTTTTGATGCCTGGGGTAAGCCTTATCTCGATTTGCAGATGTGGTACTCCGCGGTCAATTTTGGCTATGCCAACCAACGTCTGAATGATGTGGTTCGCAAACAGCTTGATCATTTGCCTCAGGTGGCCAGTCAGTATCTGCATCCGACCAAGATTGAACTGGCCAAACGGATTGCTCTGGACATGAAGAGCAAGTTTGGTATGGATGGTCGTGTGCACTTCAATGTCGGGGGGTCGCAATCGATTGAGGATTCTCTGAAACTGGTGCGCAATTTTACCGGTGGTAAAAGTCTGATGTTTGCCTTTGAAGGTGGATATCATGGACGTACCCTGGGTGCATCGGCCATTACATCGAGTTACCGCTACCGACGCCGCTTTGGACACTTTAGTGATCGCGCCCATTTCGTTCCCTTTCCTTATCCCTTCCGTCGACCCAAGGGCATGACGGCCGAGGAGTATTCTGATCAATGTGTGCGTGAATTTGCCCGGCTTTTTGAAACCGAATACAACGGAGTGTGGGACCCCAAAGTTGGTCAGGCTGAATATGCTGCCTTTTATGTTGAACCAATCCAGGGAACTGGAGGCTATGTCGTTCCACCGGCCAATTTCTTCAAGGGCCTGAAACAAGTTCTTGACCAGTATGGGATTCTCATGGTTGTTGACGAGATTCAGATGGGCTTTTACCGTACCGGTAAGCTCTGGTCGATTGAACATTTCGGGGTAAAGCCTGATGTATTGGTTTTTGCAAAGGCGCTGACCAATGGCCTGAATCCACTTGCCGGTCTATGGGCCAGGGAAGAAATGATCAATCCAGATATATTTCCACCAGGGTCAACCCACTCGACCTTTGCATCCAATCCGATAGGAACAGCGCTAGGCCTTGAGGTCATGAACATCGTCCAGGAAGAGGATTTTGAAGGGCGAGTCATGCGTGCGGGTGGCGAGTTTCTGGAAGGGCTGAAGGAGTTGCAGAAGCGCCATCCTGAAATCGGAGATGTTGACGGGCTTGGACTGGCTTTGCGTGCCGAAATTTGTACTGATGATGGTTTTACACCAAACCGGGCCTTGCTGGATCGGATGGTACATATTGGTTTGTCCGGGGACCTGGACTGGAAGGGAGAGAAAGTGGGTCTGGTGCTGGATGTGGGTGGCTACTACAAAAATGTCATCACCCTGGCACCATCGCTCTACATCACTTCCGAGGAAATTCATCAGGCTATTGCTTTACTTGACCAGCTTCTGCGACGGGCCAAAGCCGATTAGTTTTGGGCGGCCAGGAACTCCACCTCCAGATACAGGCCTGGGGGTGGATAGCTGGATGCGACACTAATCCGCATCTGGTGCGTTTGAATGATTTCCCGCACGATGGTTAGGCCAAGTCCGCTTCCCTCACTTTGCCGGTGTTGACCACGAAAAAATGGATCAAAGATCTGATCCATTTCTGATTCTGGAACGCCAGGTCCGTGATCCATGATGCTGAGACGATACTGCTTCTGATTGATGTTGACGACTGAATTAGCTGGACTGTAGCGCAGTGCATTATCAATCAGGTTGCTGATCATCTCGACCAACAACACATGATCGCCTTTAACCCATAATACCTCCGTACTGGTCTGCAAAAGAATGCGATGCTGATGTTCGGGCAGTGCCTGCTGAACGCTGCTCAAGGCTTCGTGAATGAGAAGTTGCAGATCATTGGCTGTGGCTGATGGCATCATATTCAAAGGGTCGGCACGACTGAGGCTGAGCAATTGACGTACCAATCGGCTCATGCGCAAGGTCACTCGATGCATCTGGCGCAACAGATCAGGAGCAGGCTGATCCTGGTAATCCATGAGCTCAGCCTCAACCAGGGAACGTAATCCGGCAACAGGGGTACGTAGCTGGTGTGCGGCGTGGGCAATAAACCGCTGCTGGGCAGATAAATGTTCGGACTGGCGTTGCATCAGGTCATTAAGTGCAGTGGCAAGTGGCAGAACCTCTCTGGGTACATGTGTTGGTAACGGACTGAAATCACCCATAGAACGCTGGCGTACATGCAGGGATAGTTGATGGAGCGGCGCAAGGGCGCGTCGTACCGCGTAAATGACCAATACAAGACTGATGATCCAGAACATGAGCAGAGGCATAATGCTCTGCTGCAGGATCTCTCGTGCCATGGTTCGCCTTTTTTTGAGTGTTTCTGCGACCTCAACCCAGACCGGGGGATGATTCGGTCCCGAAGATATGAGGCGTGCAGCAGCAACCCGGATGGGCTTGCCATACATGGTTGCATTAAAAAACATGGGTTGCATGGGCTCTTTGGGAAGGTTGGCAGGTAATCTGAGATGGTTGTTTCCTGAAAGGAGCTTGTCGGGCTGGGTACGTACCGCGAAATAGATCTGGTCCATGGGATCAACTTCAATCATGCGCCGTGCAATGGGCGGCAGATCGACGTGAAGACCACTTTGGTCTGCATGGACAAGGATACCCAAAGTGAGCACACTGTCATAAAGAGCACGGTCATAAACTGTGTCGGCAATGGCAACTGCGCGTTCATAGGCTTTATTGCTGGCAAACAAAAGCAAGGCACACCAGGGCAGCAGCAACCAGAGGAGCAAGGATTTCTTAAGGGAATGTTGTGTCATCCTGCATCCTCAGGGCATAACCAAAAGATCGAACTGTTTCGATAGAGATGCCAAAATCGGCAAGTTTGCGGCGTAATCGAAATACAGTCACTTCAACAGCATTGGTTCCCGGATTCTTGTCCCAGGAATTAAACAGTGCGATGAGTCGTTCCTTACTGATGCTGCGACGGGGATTGGTCAGCATGGCTTCAAGGATTTGAGCTTCCCGGGGTGTCAGGGCCAAAATCTCGCCCTGAATATACGCGGTTCGGGTTTGTGGATCCCAGATCAGATCTGAAAACTGGAGTCGTGGGTGAGACGCAGGACTACGCCTTAGCAGTGCCCGGATTCGAGCAAAAAGTTCATCGATGGCAAAGGGCTTGATCAGGTAATCATCGGCACCACCATCAAGACCCGTAACCCGGTCATCCAGACCATCGCGAGCGGTCAGGATCATGACCGGTGTCGTCATTCCCTCTTGGCGCATCAGTTGCAGGAGACTTAATCCATCTCTTTGGGGAAGTCCAAGATCAAGCAGAACAAGATCAGGTAAATGATGTTGCCAGAGTTGGCGGGCACTGTTGCCATCGGAGGCATGACAGACCACGTAGCCAGATTTGGTTAAGGCTTTCTCTAAGGCAAAAGCCAGGATGTCATCGTCTTCGACCAGCAGAATGGTCATGGCTTCGGATGATCCAATTCGGCATTTAGAGTTTGATTAAGCAATTGGGCGAGATGAATGCCGGCAAGTACCAACTGCTTGCGAACGACACTCTGTGCCTCGTGCATATAGGCAGTGGTCAGAACCAGCGGTTGATTGGGAAGACTATGGTTACATTGAAAACCCGGTAGGTCGCCATAGGCAACCAGCACTGCCCAGTGATGACTGTCGTCGATCCATTGTTGCAGGTTGGGTTTGGGTAACGACTGGATTGTCAACGGGGCTGAACCCAGTTGATCGGCAACATCCTCAACCAGGTCTACATCCCAGAGCCGGTGCAATGAGGTGATCTGTCCAGAAGGGGTAACGACCTTTACCGCATTACCACCTTGATCGTGATCATCAGCTTCATGCAAGGGCTGATGCAGGTCGCCAACGAGATGCACGACCCATTTAAGGGCAATAGCTCGTTCTTTAGAGGGTCTTGATGGATTGGCGAGTATTGTCAGCTGGGCTTTCAAGGCATTCTGTAGACAGCCGCGTTGGCTGCACTGATACGTTTGAAATCCACAGACTTCGCGATCATCATAGTGCCAGGGCGCCGTGACATGCCCGGCACGGGTGTATCGCCACTTATCTGCCCAGCTGGCAATATCAGCCAGTTCATGTCCTTGCTCAAGGTTTGGTTCATCCTGGAGAAGGACAAGTATCTGCCAATGAGCCACAGTACTCAAATGATCTTCGGCGATCTGGGCAATGAGGCGATGTCCTAGCTGACCCCAGCCCAGACAGATGCTACTTGAAAGTACCATGATCAAGGCAATGATGATTTTGCTGAAGTTCATGAAAAAACAACCGTATCCATGGCAAGCATGCCGTACTGTACACCAAGATCAATGATTTGGGCACCTTGGACATGACTCGCCCCCAAACAGACAAACAGCGGGAGCAAATGCTCATTGCTCGGATGATTCATGGCTACGTCAGGTGCAGCCTGTTGATAGTCCAATAGTTTGGAATGATTGCCCTGCTGCAGTTGCTGGTGCATCCACAGACGAAATCGCTGGGTTGGCTCGAAGGGGAGGGCATCAATATCGGCCCGTCCGAAAAGTCTCAGGTTATGGGTTAAACCCCCAGAGCCAATAATCAACAGACGGGAGCGCCAGCGACGCAACATCTGCCCAAGCGTGTAAGTTTGAACCGGATCAGGACTGGATGGAAGACTCAAGGCAAGAACCGGAACATCGGCGTTTGGGTACATCTGCATCAGCGGAATCCAGACACCGTGATCAAGACCACGTTCAGAATCAGTTTCCGCAGCCAGATCTTTGGACAGTTCATGAGCCAGTTCGGGGGCGCCAGGAGCAGGATAGTTCATCCGATATAAGGCTTGCGGAAAACCATAAAAGTCATGAATGGTGTGGGGATGTGCTGCCGAAGTCAACCGCAGTTGGTTCTCTTGCCAGTGCGCCGAAACAACCAGCACAGCTTCAGGCCGGGGTAAAGAGCTTGCTAATGAATGCCAGGCTTGTCCGATGGCACCGGGATCCAGTGCCAAGGTTGGGGCACCGTGTGAGATAAACAGGACAGGAAACATGGCAAACTCCTCGCAGATACGATCACAAATCCTATCATGACCATGAGATAATGAACGCATTGAAACAGTGTGTTGTTTTTTTGACATGCAAAGACCGAGCACGTTGCCATTGGACACTCACCTTATGCTGGGCTAACCTTATCTTGTCCAATATTCACGGGATTTTCCCGGGTTGAGCTGCCGTGAACGTTCAAAAACAGTTGGAGGAAATCTCTGCACTGGCACCGGGCGTGCTCTTTCAGTTTTTTTTGTCCCATCAGGGCAATTTTGGATTTCTGTTCGTCAGTCCGCGTTCTCATGACATCCTGGGTATTGAAGCCAACACATCTTTATTTCTTGATCAACTCCAGGAGCGTGTTCACCCGGATGATCGTGAATCACTGACGGCCAGTTTTCAGCGTTGTCGCACTCAATTTGGTAGCTGGTTTTTTGAAGGAAGATTGTTTCGCCATGATTCAACTGGCCATAGTACCCTGATATGGATTCGTGGGTTAGCTAATCCTTCCTGGGATGAAGATCAGAAGCTGGTTTACAGTGGGATCATTCTGGATGTGACGGTGGACCAGTCCCGTTCCCTGTCGATCAAGGCCAGTGAACGTAAATACCGTTTGTTGTTTGAAAACATGACCAGTGGCTTTGCCTTGCATCGCATCATTTGTGATGAGCAAAAAAAGCCGGTGGATTATCGTTACCTTGAAGTCAATCCTGCTTTTGAACACCTGACCGGTGTGCCTGCTGCATCTCTTGTTGGCAAAACCCTCTTGGAGGTTATGCCCAATACCGAGTCCTACTGGATTGAGATGTTTGGCAAGGTGGCCCTGACAGGTGAGCCATTGAGCTACGAGAATTATTCGAGGGAGTTGGGAAAGTGGTTTGATACTTATGTGTTTTCTCCAGAACCTGGGCATTTTGCGGTCATGTTCAATGACATCAGTGACCGAAAGCGGGTTGAGCAGGCGCTAAGGCTTGCCGAAGTTGCGTTTGAATCACATCTTGGCATGGTGGTCACGGACCCCGATGGACTGATACTTCGGGTCAACAAGGCTTTTGAGTTACTGACCGGTGATCGGGCTGATGCTGTAACGGGTGTCCATATTCTCGATATCATTCATGCTGAAGAGACTCGTCAACTGGCTGAAGAACAATGGAACAAAAGCCGTCAGCACGGATTCTGGCAAGGAGAGCTGAATCTGTTTATGGCCGAAGGCTTATTGGCGCCTGTTTGGGTCACCATGACGGCCGTTCACGATGATCAACATGTTGTTATTTATTATGTCATGACCTTCATTGACATGCGTGAGCGCAAGCAGGCTGAAGAGAAGATCAAGGATTTGGCTTATGTGGACCAGCTTACCCGGTTGCCCAACCGCACAATGCTGCTGGAAAAGTTGCAGCAGTACATGTTGTTGTCGCAAACCCATGGAGATTATTCAGCACTGATGTATATCGATCTGGATAATTTCAAGACACTGAATGATTCACAGGGCCATGCCAAAGGGGATGCTTTACTGCGCCAGGTGGCTGTACGGCTCTTGGGGTGTGTGCGGGCCTGTGATACGGTTGCACGTGTTGGTGGTGATGAGTTTGTCGTTATTTTGACTGAGTTGCATGAGCAAGAGCCGCTGGCAAAAGTTACAGCCGGGCATCTGGCAGAAAAGATACTGATGGTTCTGGGGGAGCCCTTTGATCTGGATGGTACTTATTTCATCGCCTCTGCCAGCATTGGAATTACCCTGTTTAATCGAGGCATGCTTACTCTTGAAGATCTGCAGCGTCAGGCTGATCTGGCCATGTATCGGGTCAAAGAAACGGGTAAGCGTTCGTATTCCTTTTTTGAGCCCAATATGGAAATGCGTTTACGCGAGCGCCTGCGTCTGGAAACGGATCTTAGAATGGCCATCGACCGGAAAGAGTTTGAGTTGTTTTACCAAGCCCAACTTGATGCTATGGGTCGAGTAACCGGTGCCGAAGCACTCATTCGCTGGCGTCACCCGCAAAGAGGTCTTGTGCCACCAGGTTTATTCATTCCGATTGCCGAAGAAACTGGACATATTGCACCGATTGGTGCATGGGTGCTCGAAGAGGCCTGTCGTCAGTTGGCGATCTGGCAAAAAGGTGACCTTGCCCACCTGGTTCTGGCGATTAACATCAGCGCCCGACAGTTTCGTGATGTCAGCTTTGTCGAGGCAGTGATTGAACAGTTGAATCGCCATCAGATTGGTGCATCGCATCTGAAGCTGGAAGTCACCGAAAGCATGCTTATTGAAGATGTTGCTGAAGTGGCGGATAAACTCGATCAGCTACGCCAGGTTGGTATTGGTTTTTCCCTTGATGATTTTGGGACTGGCTATTCATCGCTGACCTATTTGCGCCGATTGCCGCTTGATCAGCTCAAGATTGACCAGTCCTTTGTGCGCGATATTTTTAATGATGAACATGATGCTGTGATCATTCGAACGATTATTGCACTGGCGCAATCCCTGGATCTGGGGACCCTTGCCGAAGGTGTTGAAGAGGAAAGCCAGTATCATTTTCTCAAAAGTGAAGGTTGTGGTGGTTTTCAGGGATATTACTTTCACCGGCCCGCCCCATGTTCTGATTTCGAGAGCTTTTGCCGAAGTAGCATGCAACTTCGCTCGCTATCCTGATCTCGAATTAAAGATGCACACATGCAGGGATCGTGTTAGGAAACTCAAGCATTTTTAATGCTTCATTAAAAGATTAAGGAAATGACTGATGCCAAGAATTGTTGTCCTAGCACCTTATGCGAAACGTTCAGGTGGGCCTGAGGCTTGTCACCAACTGGTGGACTGTTTGATCAGACTGGGTTTTTCGGCTGAATTATGGCTTTTAAACGAATCAGAAGTTGAACAACTGGTCCAGGCACGGGAACAAGGGATGGAGTTTCGCAACGCAAATGTGCAAGCCCAGGCCAGGGTAAGTCCGGTGGAGGAATATCAACAATACCAATGTCCTGCGTTTCACGCCTCTAAGGTCGGTGACGATGTGATTTTTGTGCTTCCCGAACTTTATCTGTTACTCTTGCCGCTGTTTCGAGGTATGCCCTGTATGGTCTGGTGGTTAAGTGTTGATAATGCATTGATCTCAATGGGTTATATGAATCTTAACCATCTACGCCAACCGACAGTGACTCATCTGGTGCAATCAGCCTATGCGGCGCGATTTGTTGCTGCTTTGGGGCTGAAAAGTCAGTATCTGAGTGATTATACCGTTGTGTCCCGGGAGATTGTACCTGCGCTCGCTGAGCGACCGACTTCTGTGGCTTTGGTCGGTGGAAGTAAAGTGCTTCTTGATTTGACTGAACTTGAACGCATTTTACGCCTTGATCAAGGCATCGATGTGAGGGTCATTCATGGGATGAGTCGTTCAGAGGTTTATGGCTGTATGAGGAATGCCCGTGTATTGGCCGATTTTGGCAAGTTTCCCGGTAAAGATCGTATGGTTCGCGAAGCCTTGCTGCTTGGGTGCCTGGTTGCAACCGGTTCCGATGGCGCGGCATTGGGAGAGGACGATTTTTCCTTGCCATCGATTTATCGACAACCTGCTCATGATTTGTCCAAAGTGGCTGCACTGCTGTCCCATATGGTCAAGTATCCAGAGCATCATCAAGCTGCGCAGCGAGCAGCGGTCCAACGTATTGAAGGGGAATATGCCCAATTTACCCAGGAGGTATTGTCTGTGTTCGCAGCAACGCTGAATGGATCTGGATGCACATAAAATTCTCTAACCTGCAAGCCGAAGACATCTCTGTAGAATCCATTGGACTAGGAGGTGGTGATGTTGATGATTCGAAGTTTTGTGTGTGCTGTCCTGTTACTTGCAGCGGCACATCATCATGCTCTTGCATCTCCTCTGATGCTTAATTCTGGAAATGATTACGCACCTTATGCAGGTGAGAACCTGCCTGAAGGAGGGATGATTACGGATATTGTCAAAAATGTATTCAAGGTTTTGAATCAGGATATTAAGATTGACTGGATGCCCTGGTTACGAGGCTACAAAGAAACCTTGGAAGGGCGTTATGCGGCAACGTTTCCCTATCTGCTCAGACCGTACCGTGATAAGGTTTTTCTCTATTCGGACCCTCTCTATGTGCTAAAGGATGTAATCTTTACAAGGCCGGGCAGTGGGATCGACGCGGGCAATCTGGAAACATTGCATGGTAAAGTGATGTGTCTTCCTATTGGTTGGGCACCTGCGAAGAGTTTAGAGCCCCTTGTGCAGAAAAACATGATCCTCCGCGAGCAGCCCCGTGATATTTCCCTGTGCGCCCAGATGGTTGCTCATGGACGAGCAGATTTTTTTGCGACCGATGCTGTTCAGGGATCAGAGGTTGTTAAGGCGGCACATGTACCTGCCGGCAGTATTGTGCAATTGCCTACAGTTCTTGACACGGATGGCCTGTACCTGATTGCGAGCCGCGCCAATCCCGCTTCGGTCGATTTGCTCAAGCGTTTCAATGCCGGTTTGCATCAGATTAAGGCGAACGGTACTTATGCAAACATCATAGCAGCACATAGCAAGTAATGCATGTATTGAATTTTGGATTTGTTCGAGACCAAGTGCTGTGCACTCAAGTTTGAGTCCTCACTTAGACGCAAACCGTGCATAACGAAAGCCCATTACATAGACTTTTGGATGTGCCGGATTGTTTGTTTTCATGCCGGAATGCAAAGTTCTGAACTATAGTCACATCAAAGGCTTGCTTTTTGTGGCCACTAGATTCGGAGCGAACGATGGTCAAATCCAACAAAGAACTCTTTGAACAGCAACGTGGTTTGGTTCAGCACAGTGCTGACACGTGTCGTCGTGTGGAACGAATGGCTGAACTTCTGGTTTTACGGGGTTTGCAGCCGGATCGTGAACATGTCTATCGCCTGTTTCATGCAGCGGATATCTTGATGCAGGCTGGTTGCTGGCTGGTCGTACAGATGGTTTATGCTCGCCATATACATCTTGATGGAAGACCTTTTGCCCTTGGGGATTTTAAGGTTGATCCACAGGGGCATGCCGGTGGGTCACTGAATATGGTTCCGGCCTATGTTGCCTACCTTACCCTGAATGCACTGACCGCTGAGACCCGCGGCTGGATGATGGGGCAGGGGCACTGTGTTTCTGCGATTGACAGCCTAAACGTACTCGTTGGCAATATGCATCCAGAGCATGCTGCTCGTTATGGTTTTGATGATACTGGACTGACCCAGCTTTGCAAAGATTTCTATCGCTATCGGGTACAAGCAGATGGGCGCCCTGAATCACCGCTGGGTTCGCATGTCAGTCCGTCCACAGCTGGTGGTATGCTGGAAGGCGGTTATCTGGGATTTGCCGATTTGCATTATGTTCATGCTCCACTTCCTGGTGAAAAACTGGTTGCGTTCTTAAGTGATGGTGCTTTTGAAGAACAACGGGGTGCTGACTGGGCGCCGCGCTGGTGGCGCGCTGAAGATACCGGTTTGGTTGTGCCTGTTATGATTGCCAATGGTCGCCGCATTGATCAGCGCAGTGCCATCATGCAGGCTGGGGGCGTTGATTGGCTTAAACGTCATCTGGAACTTAATGGATTTTCACCGCGCTGGGTTGATGGGCGTGATCCGGCTTCGTTTATTGTGGCATTGTTTGAGGCTGAGGAGCAGCTTCAGGCGGGCTTGCATGAGCTTCCCTATCTGATGGCTGAAGCACCCAAGGGTTATGGTTTTTTGAATGCGGGAACTAATTTGGCGCACAGTACGCCATTGGCGCATTCACCTTGGCTCAATGAGGAGGCTCGAAGCCAGTTTAATCAGGCTATCAAGAAACTTTGGCAACCAGAAGACCAGATCCGTTCTGCGGTTGCAGCCATCACACAGCATCGTCAACAACAACGTGTTCAGGAACGTGATCACCCACTGGCTAGCCGTCATCCTGCTGATCTGGTTTTCCCCGTACATTGCCCTGATTTTACCTCTGTTCACGCTCCCATGACGGCCGTCGATCAGTGGATGGTACCGCTGATCAAGGCAAATCCGGGTTTGCGATTCAGGTTGGGCAACCCTGATGAATTGCGTTCAAACCGCATGGCTCAAACTCTGGCTTTGCTGCAGCATCGGGTGATCAACCCGGAACAGGGGAATGATGAAAATTATCTTGGGTGCGTAGTTACTGCGCTCAACGAGGAGGCTGTGGTATGTGCCGCCCTGGCCAACAAGGCTGGCCTTAATCTTGTGGTCAGTTATGAAGCCTTTGCTGTCAAAATGTTGGGAGCGATTCGCCAGGAACTTATTTTTGCCCGACATCAGAAAGAACTGGGGCGCCCAGCACAATGGCATAGCGTGCCTATTATTGTGACCTCCCACACCTGGGAAAACGGTAAAAATGAACAATCCCATCAAGACCCAACCTTGGCCGATACCCTGCTTGGTGAAATGAGTGACCAAATTCGCATACTTTATCCGGCTGATGGCAATTCAGCAGTTGCAGCAATGCATTCGGTTTATGCTGAACGTGGCAAATTGGCTGTTCTGGTCATTCCAAAACAGGATAATCCAGCCGTTATGACTGCTGTTCAGGCACAACAGCTGAGTCATGAGGGAGCAGTGGTTCTTGAAGAACCTCAAGGCGCTTCTGTGGATCTGATTGCTGTGGGTGCGTACCAGTTGCATGAAATGCGCCGGGCCTTTGACCGTCTCAAGCAAAAAGGTTATGCGGCCCGTTTGATTTATGTCCAGGAACCTGCCCGGTTTCGTGAGGGGCGCGATTCGTGGGAGAACCAGATTCTGCATCCAGCACCCTTGGATGTGTTCCCAGCCACTCAGAAGGCAAGAATATGGCTGGTTCATGGTCGTCCGGAAGTGTTGCAAGGTATGCTTCGTCCGATTGATCTTGGGCCTGGGCGTAGTATCTTCATGGGATATCGCAATCGCGGTGGAACTCTGGATGTCCATGGTCTGATGTACGCCAACAAGTGTACCTGGGCGCACGTACTGCAGTGCCTCGCTGAGTCCGTGGGTATTCAGGTCGATGCCTGGCTGGAGCCAGAAGAAGTCAAGGCAGTGTTTCATCAGGGTGATCCTTACGTGCTTATTCCCTGGCCACATGGAGAGCATACCTGAATATGACGAGACAATTCTGGCGTAGTACCTGGCTCGGTTTATCCGCCATGTTTTTGATGGGGTGGGGGCTGTCATGGTGGCTGCACATCAGTCTGGAAAAAATCTGGATGTTGCTTTCCATACCCATGCTAATCGTGCTCAATGCCTTGCGTATCTTTCAGCTCAGACGACTCTATAAACGTATTGACCATGATCCTGAGACTGGACTTGGCAGTTCACGCTGGTTTGAACAACGTCTCGAGCAGGAATGCGCTCTTTTGGGGCGAGAGGGCATACCGCTGGCCCTTGTTGTCGTGTCGGTTGCCGTACATCCTGAACATGACGAGGCTCGTGTACTCGCTGCCGTTGGAGAGCATGTCCATAATACCTTACGCCAGGGTGAGCAGGTTTCACGGGTAGGTCCTTGCCATCTGGCCTTACTGGCGCGCAACTGTTCGGCGCAACAGGCAGGCAGCTTACAGCAACGCATTGAACAGCATCTGCAAGGTCTTCGCGTACTCGGATCGGACGGGGTGCTGCAGGATTTTAGCTGTACTTTGCATGTTTTGACTCAGGATCAGCCTCACAATGCACATCTTTTTTTTCGAAATGGATTAAGAGCATTGACCCAGCTGGCAACTGACCATTAGCATCATTGCCTTTTATGGCAGAGGATTGGAGTATGAACAATTTTCCTTCACAGCCCTATGATCTGATTGTGTTTGGTGCCACCAGTTTTGTGGGGCGCATTCTCTGCAGACATCTATGGATGAGGCAGATGGAAGGCTTGGATTTTCGTTGGGCTGTTGTTGGTCGTTCACGCCAGCGTCTGGAGGAATTGCAGGAAGAACTGGGTCTTGGTAAGGAAGCATTGCCGGTCCATGTCGTTGATGCTCATGATGCAGAAGCCATGACCGCCATGGTGCGTGCTACGCGGGTTGTTGTATCAACCGTTGGACCTTATGCTCTTTATGGCTCCGGGCTTGTGGCCCTTTGTGCGCGCGAAGGTCGCGATTATCTTGATCTGAGTGGTGAGGTTCCCTGGATTGCCCGTATGCTGGCCTATGAGCCTCTGGCAAAACAAAGCGGTGCCCGAATTGTCCACTGCTGTGGTTTCGATTCCATTCCCTCTGATCTGGGTGTGCAGTACCTTCAGGAACAGTCAAAGGATCTTTGGCAGGAATATTGTGTCCGGGTAAGGATGATGGTGGCCCGGATTGAAGGTGGTTTTTCTGGGGGGACAGTTGCCAGCATGTTGAATGTTGCCCGTGAGGCATGGGAGCAACCGGAACTCAGGCGTCTTCTGGCCAATCCGTACGCACTATGCCCGAACCCTGTGGGTCCCCGACAACCCAATGCCGCCCTGGTGGAAAAGGACAACTATACCGGCCAATGGACAGCACCGTTTGTCATGTCTGCCATTAATACCCGGGTCGTGCTGCGCAGCCATGCCTTGCAGGGAAATTGTTGGGCTGACAATTTTCTTTATGACGAAGTGATGCTGACCGGCGAAGGATGGGCTGCACTGGCAAAGGCGACAGCCATCCGGGCGGCACTAGTGTCCTTTTTCACGGCATCAGCACTGGCTCCAACCCGAAAGCTGCTTGAGCGTTACGTGGTTCCCAAGCCCGGGGAGGGGCCTTCTGCCCAGGAACAGGAAGATGGGGGCTATCTGCTTTGGCTACGGGGACATACGGCGAGTGGTCGTTCCATCTGGGTATCGGTGCAAGGAGATCGGGATCCGGGTTATGGATCAACTGGCAAAATGCTGGGTGAGGCGGCGCTTTGTATGGCTTTTGATCGTCCTCACGAACAACTGCCTGGTGGATTCTGGACTCCTTCCACCGCCATGGGCCCCTTGCTGCGCCAACGTTTGCAAAAGCACGCAGGTATTCAGTTCACGCGTATGGAAGCTCCGGCACATTGAAACGGCAGAGTTCTTCTCTTTTGCCGCTTCAGACAATTTTTTCATCCGCTCAGGCATGTGAACCTGTTTGAATTTGTCCTAGGATCATGGTTGGCCTGAGGATACAACCATGATCTGTTTCGAAGAGCAACAGGAACTGATTGCGAGCATTCGTGACTATGTTGATGCTCAGATCGACCAAATTCCTTCGGAAGAAAGGAGACAGGAACGCCGTCATGTTCTCGATAAAGTACATCAGGAACTGTATGCGCTCGGAGTCATGGGTTTGGAGGAGACCGCCCTATGGCGCTGTGGAACCAGTATGACGGTTGGTATTTTGGCCCAACTTGCACGTATGGATGCAGGGCTTGCTCTGCGAGTCCATCGACAGGCGTTCTTGTCAGTGATGGCCGATGCCTTACCGGCGTGGCCTTCAGATGCATCGGTGGGTTGTTGCTGGCATGGTCGTTACGGGATTGGCCGATCTGGTTTGATGACCTGGTGGCAAAATCCTGCGATGGTTCCTGATGTACTGCTTGATGTTTTTGATGGTAGTACACCACGTCTGGTGCTGCTGCATCCGTCGCAAACGACGGTGCTGCTTCCGGTAGCAACCCCCGAAGGTTTTTATATTTATCGGCAGGATGTTTCTCGGTTGCCTTCGGTTTCGCATCTTGGCTTGAGTTATCTGCGCGCCGTACACGTGGCTGCGGAACATGGGGCACAACTTGAGTCTTTGTTGCCAGTGCATCTTGCACAACGCAGCTGGCACAGAGAATGGTTGGCTCTTTTAACAATCCAGTATGGCTGTTTGCTGCAGGCCCTGGAACGGGCCAGGGCATTTGCCCGCATCCGTTACCAGGGAGGCTCATTCATTATTGATCACCCTGCCGTTCAACAGTTGATCGGTGAGGCTGAACATGCCGTATTGACAATGCAGGCATTTCTTGCTCAGCCATTAGACACCCCTGTTTTTGAAACGACTTTGCCCAAACAGCGCCCCTGGCTTGAAGCCATGATGCGTAAGGGCATGGATGGGTGTCTTCAGGTTTTGGGTGGTTCAGGATATATGCTGGACGTTGGGCTGGCCATGCCCTGGCAGGATGTTCATGCCCTCGGCCAGCTGTCAGGTGGACGTTTTGACATGCTGGCACTTGCCGCGGAGTTGGGAAGATGATCATGCAGAAACATCATGCCTTTTTAAAACCAGATCATTTGCTGAGTACCTGGTCAGCCTTCAAGTCCCTGCCTGCTGCATCCCGAGCCTTGTGTCGTTATGATTCCAAAGATCTTTGGGAACTTGATACGCAGCGCTTACCTATGCCTATGGCTAATTTGCGGCGCCGTGCCCGAGCCTTTGCCGAGTCAGTACTAGCACCTGGGGTTCGGATTCTGGATGAGGCTGATCATGCCCAAGCGGGGACTTTGCATCCTCAAGCAGCACAGGTGCTGTCTGAGGCGGGTCGACAGGGCTGGATGACTGGGATCTTGCCCGTGCCATTGGGTACCGCTGGCGTGGCAGAGATGGCCTATGCACCACATTTTCGCTATGCACTGCAGGTCGAAGAGTTTGCCCGGGTTGATGCAGGGCAGATGCTGTTACTGAGTGCCCATCAATTGGGGTTGGCACCATTGCTTTTGAGCATGGATCCCAAGCTTTGGTGGCGTTACCTTCGCCCGATGGTGCATGATTTCCAGCATGGAATACCACACCTTTTCGCCTTTGCAATTACTGAGCCTGGTAGTGGTAGTGATGTTGAGGAAGGAATGGGGGCTGAGCTGGCTCGTCCCGGTGTTGTTGCCTATCGGGATGGTAAGGGGTATCGGCTGCGTGGTCGCAAGTGTTATATCAGCGGCGGGGATCTGGCACGAACACTCACGGTCTTTGCTGCCCTGGAAGGAGAACCGATGAGCAGTTGGACCTGTTTTGTGGTTCAATCGGATCAGCCAGGTTTTTCGTGCCGACGGACTGAACTGAAAATGGGCATGCGGGCTAGTTCGGCGGCAGAAATCGAACTGGATGATGTGCGCATAGAGCCATCAGCGATTGTTGCTGGATTGCGGCGCGGATGGGCCCTGAATCGTGCAACCTTGAACATGTCTCGTTTTCCAGTGGCGGCTATGGCCGTTGGTTTGGCACGTCGAGCTTGTGAACTTGCATTGGATTTTTGTGTGCAACGGCAGTTGGCGGGCAAGCCCTTGCTTCACTATCAGGAGATCCAGCTTCAGCTGGCGCAGATGATCGCTCAGACTCGTGCCATGCGTTCCATGCTTTGGCAAAGTGCTTCCGGAAGCTTTGTGCCCCGACAATCAGAGGCCAGCATGGTTAAATTTCTTGCTTCCGATCAAGCCCAGGAGGTCTGCACCATGGGTCTTGATCTTTTGGCGGAGGTGGGTATCGGTTCTGATTGTGGCATGGAAAAACTGCTGCGTGACGTACGGCTAATCCGAATTTTTGAAGGAACCAATCAAATTAACCGCCTGGCTGTCATGGAAGATTTGCAGCCTCTATGGTTGCAGTCTGGTCCCGGTTCAATCAGTTGTTGAATGGAGCATGAAAAATGCGCGATTTTCTGGATCTAGAACAGCATGTGCGTCGGTTGAGCACGGGTGATCTGCACCTACCGATTCTTTATTACAACACGACAGCATGTTTTCTGAGCTATCGAGTATCACTGGAAGCTATCAGGACGCTGTTGCCTGATGGCCTGGAGGCTTTGACCATCCCAGGTGGATATGGACTGGCTACCCTTGCGTTTTTTCATTATGTTGATACCAGTGTTGGTCCCTATAATGAAATGGGATTGGCCGTGGCTGCCTATGCGCGCGGGCAAAGGCTTCGGGCCTGGAATCCATTGCAATCGACTATGCCTTGCATGCATGTACTGGATTTACCCGTAACCACTGACGCAGCATTCAATGCCGGAAGGCAGGTTTGGGGATATCCCAAAACCATTGAGCCTATTCAGGTCTCAATCAGAGGGAGACAGCTTGATTTTTCTGTGGGTACTGTTAAAACATCTGTGGATACTGTTAAAACAAAGGAACCCACACTCCGGGTACAGGCAACGATTGGTATGGGTCTGCCTGGACGGGCTCCAGACATGCGAACTATTTCCATTCTGAATGGCAAAGCCATCAATACGCATATCAC
>JAJZUM010000170.1 GCA_021848605.1 Pseudomonadota bacterium
CGGGCAACATTCGGGCGGCACTCATATTTTGCGTACTCAAAAAATTAGCGATGGCACTATTTTATCGACAACCTGTTGAGTATACAAGTCTTTTTCCTTATCTTAATGGCATTGCCAGTTGGCCTCGCGTCGCATGCAGTTCGGCAACCACGTTTTCCAAATGCTGAACCGAAGCATTCATGGCAACAACCGAGGGTATGCGTAACGCATCCGGAATACTTTTCCATAGCGCAATTGCCGTCCATATGGATAAACCTGCCGTTACCATAAGTACCAGAGTCTGCAGCCAGTAATCAGGATGCCAAATCACCCAGACATCCAGAAAATGCGTCATGCTACACGCCGTGATGAAATAGCTGAACAAATGAAAAATCCCGGCATGCTCGAGATCATGACGACGAGAAAGAAAAAACATGATTGAAATGGGAATGGAACAATAGGACAGAGCAATCAGGCTCTCACTCAGAACCATGCTCCAAAGTAATCCCGGACGCCACAAGAAACAGTTGCCATGAGGCATGAATAATGAAGAATCAAAATACTGAAGCCAATGAAACAGCGCGCCCATTCCCCCACCTGTCCGTGTTTCTGTTTTTTGCGTCCTTCCCTTCCATTAGGGACGTTTTAAACGATGATTTAGCCGAGCTGTATGCAATAATTATCATCGATAATCTATAGCATGGCAAATAATTTAACATATTTTCATGACTATTTTAAAAAAGCATTCAGGGGACCATCAGTGTCTTGATGATACTGGAAAAATCCTCGTGCTGATGACCTCCTGACTGATGCAGTGCATATAACTGCAAGGCCAATGCCCCGAGCGGAATACCCTGTTGTACCTGGGCAGCCGTATCCTGAGCCAAACCCAGATCCTTATGCATCAGTTGCACAGAAAAACCACCCTGATAATCACGACTTGCAGGCGCAGATGGCATCACTCCAGGCCATGGGTTATAGCGATCAAGAACCCAGTTCTGACCTGAGCTGTTTCGCATCAGTTCGGATAATACCGCCGGATCCAGTCCATGGGCCACACCGAGCGTCAAAGCCTCAGCCGTTCCAATCATCTGGATGGCCAAGAGCATGTTGTTACAAATCTTGGCGACTGAACCTGAACCCGCTGGTCCGGCATGCAGCACATGCTGCCCCATATGTTCAAGAATGGGTCGAGCCTGCTGCAACGCCTCAGTGCTTCCCCCACAGAGAAAGCTCAATGTCGCTGCCTGAGCGCCACCAACCCCTCCAGATACAGGTGCATCGAGACAGACCATGCCGCGCTCTTGTGCTTTCGCATGCAACTGACGACTCGTTGATGGCGACACTGTCGAGCAGTCCAGGATCAGAGAACCCGGCTTCACTTTATCCATAATTTTCATGCTGTCCCAGTATAATTGCTCAACAGCAGACCCATGCGGCAACATGCTGATGATGACCGTAGCAGATCGCCACGCTTCTGAATCTGGGTCAAGTCGCTGCGCACCCTGCCTGACCAGATCATCCACTTTGGTCGCATCCAGATCATAAACCCAGACGGTATGTGCCGGCGTGATGAGATGGCCAGCCATCGGCGCCCCCATATGCCCAAGACCAAAAAATGCGATTTCCATGACTGAATGTCTCTCCCGTTCAAAAATTCTGCAACCACAGCATTGAATCATCTCGAAGGACACGTCGTGCCACAATCAGGCGCATGATTTCATTCGTGCCTTCGAGAATTTGATGAACACGGCAATCACGCACATATCGCTCTAGCGGGTAATCCCGTAAATAACCATAGCCACCGTGCCCCTGCAAGGCCTGATTACAGACATCAAAACCAGTATCCGTGGCCATTTGTTTGGCCATGGCACAGAAGACCGAGGCATCTGGCTCGGACTGGTCTAATTTCCATGCTGCCAGCCGGATCATCTGCCGGGCTGCCACCAGCCGGGTTGCCATGTCGGCAAGCTGGAACTGCATGGTTTGTAACGCAGCTAAGGGTTTACCAAACTGTTCCCGAACCTGGACATGTTGCTGTAAGCGCATAAGGGCTGCCTGAGCGGTGCCCAGTGAACAGCTACCGATATTGATACGCCCACCATCCAAGCCACGCATCGCAATGGCAAAGCCATCACCTTCTTCACCAAGACGGTATTCAGCAGGAATTCTGACCTCGTCAAAACGGATCATACGGGTGGGCTGGCAACGCCAGCCCATCTTGTCTTCCAGTCGTCCATAACTGATCCCGTGACGGTTGGCATCAACCAGAAACGCGGAAATGCCTGCAGCACCTGTTGCCCCAGTACGAGCCATCACCACCAGCCAATCGGTACTTCCGGCCCCGGAGATAAAAGCTTTCTGCCCCTGCAGAACATATTCCCTGCCGTCGCGTACTGCGCGAGTACGTAGCGAAGCTGCATCAGAGCCCGCATCCGGCTCAGTAAGACAATAACTGGCCCAGGCCTTTCCCGAACATAAATCTCTGCAAATATGCCGAACCACCTCTGCCTGACCATAATGACCGACCATCCAGGCACACATATTGTGAATGCTCAGGTAGGCTGTAGTGGCCGTACATCCCGCTGCAAGTTCTTCCAGAATCATGCTGCTGTCCAGTCGGGACAACCCCAGACCGCCGGCCTCAACGGGCGCATACAGTCCGGCAAAACCCAATTGAGCGGCTTCTCGCAATACATCCAGCGGAAAGTACGACTGGGCATCCCAGTCAGCTGCATTGGGCTGCAGTTTCTCCTCGGCAAAATCCCTTGCCAGGGCAACGCACGCCCTTTGCTCTTCAGTCATTGAAAAATTCATCAACAATCCTATTTGAGGGTAATGCTGGTATTGGGCCCGATCACCTGGGCATCCTCCTCAAACCAGCGAGCTGTTACCGTCTTGGTCTCGGTAAAGAAACGTACAGCCTGTTTGCCATAGGCATGCAGGTCACCATAAAACGACTTTCTCCAGCCGGTAAAACTGAAAAAGGGCAAGGGAACAGGAATGGGCACATTAATGCCGACCTGGCCCACCTGGATACGGTTTTGAAAATGACGTGCTGAAGCGCCGCTGCTGGTAAAAATCGAACAACCATTGCCATAGGGATTGGCATTGACCAATTCAATGGCTTCATCAAGGCTTTCTGCCTGCAAACAAAGCAGCACCGGACCAAAAATCTCCTCCTGATACAGACGCATCTCGGGGCGGACATCCGTAAACAGAGTTGGTCCCAGCCAGTGTCCGGATTCGTAACCTGGCACCGTCACTGCAGAGCCATCAAGCAAACAACGCGCACCCTCCTGCCTGCCATGCTCGATCAAGGCAAGAATACGGGATTTGGCCTGAGCTGAAATCAAAGGCCCCAAATCGGCATGTGCATCATTCCAGAGACCCGGTTTGAGTGCACTCATCGCCGCACGAATCGGCTCCAGCAAATTCGAGGCCTGCCCCACCAGAACAGCGACAGAGATGGCCATACAGCGCTGGCCAGCCGCACCACAAGCCGCACCGACCAGGGCATTAATGGCCTGGGCAGGTGCAGCATCGGGCATCACCACCATATGATTCTTAGCACCCGCCATACATTGAACACGCTTCATGGCCGCTGATGCGGTGCGATAAACATGCTGTCCAACGGGTACTGAACCGACAAAAGATACCCCGACAATTTGGGGATGTTGCAACAAGTGATCAACCTGTTTGGCGCCACCATGAACCACTTGCAGTAGTCCTGGCGGACAACCCGCCTCCATAAACAATTCAGCGAGCCGGATCGCTGTCTGAGGCACCTGCTCCGAGGGTTTCAGGACAAATCCATTGCCACAGGCAATCGCCAAAGGAAACATCCATAAAGGAATCATGGCTGGAAAATTGAACGGTGTAATGCCCAGAAACACACCCATCGGCTGAACAATCGAGTAGGTATCAATGCCGCGCGCCACATTCTCAACGGTTTCACCCATCATCAGTTGGGCAACCGATGCCGCATGCTCCACCACTTCAATACCACGCCAGACATCACCCCGGGCATCGGCGTGCACTTTACCGGTTTCCAAGGCTACAAGTTCCGTCAACGCAGCAAGCTGGTCTTTGAGGATGGTCGCGTAACGCATCATGAGCCTGGCCCGTTCAGGCAGAGCAACATCCCGCCAGGACTGCTGTGCCTGGCGAGCAGACTCTACCGCCCGATCAAGTTCTGCAAGAGTCGCCATGGGAACCTTTGCATAAGGTTGACCGGTCGCCGGTTGAACGAGTTCGCGATACTCTGTGGAGGCACTGGGCTGAAACGAGGACTCAAGCAATAAGGGTACGTTTGTCATGCATGAAACTCCTTGCTGGACTGTCAAGCAGACTAGCACGTCAAACGTCCCTTGACGAGGCTGGTTCAACCGGGAAAGCGATCCTTAATGACGACTTCATTCATCTCCAACTGACCACCACGAGGCCATGCTGGCTGGGTTGCCTTGCCAATTGCCAGCATCATGGTCACAACGTGATCATCAGGCAGACGGATCAGCTTTCCAACAGCATCAAAATCAAAACCGTCCATCGGACAGGAATCATAGCCCAACTCGCGTGCTAACAGCATCAGCGACATGGCAGCAATCCCACAGGAGCGCATGGCTTCATCACGCTGCACCTGGGCATGATCGGCATAATACTGGCCGATGGCAGGTACCATAAAGTCTTGCACACCCTGGGGAGCATTGCGCCAGTAACGTCCGGGCGATTTTTCCCAAGCCTTTAGATCGGCGGTTAAAATAAGCAACATCGATGCCTCTGTGACCTGTGCCTGATTCCAGGCCACCTGACGTATTTCTTCACGCAGGGCAGCATCCTGTACGTGCACAAAACGCCAGTGCTGAATATTGAAGGCCGTTGGTGCCAGCATGGCATGGGACAGCAGCTTTTGTGCTTCGGCATCGGACATGCGGTGCGCCGGATCAAAATGTTTGATGGCACGACGGGTGGCAATCGCTTCAGAAACGTTCATGAATCACCTCTTCAGAATGTTAAAAACTCAGAATGTTAAAAACAGGACATGTTTTTGCCGCAAGCATTTGGATCAATAATGAACTATTCATTCATGAACATCATCATAGAAACATCACTGGTTCTTGTCCAGAGTTCATCGAAAGGATTTCAGGCATGCTACTCAACAGTTCGGCTGGCGACTGCTATCATCACACCTTAATCCCATTCAGGAACAGTCTCATGCAGAGATTCATGGTCACTTTGTTTGTCTTGCTATGTTTGACCCAAACAACTCAGGCCCAGGAACTGCACCTGTTGTTTGTACGCCATGGTGAAAAACCTAAAACAGGACTGGGACAGCTTGACTGCCAGGGCTGGCAACGTGCCCTGCGGCTTGGCGATGTTTTAATTCCTTTGCGCGGCCGCCCCACGGTCCTGTATGCCCCCAATCCAGGAATTTACAAAAATGACCAGGGCATCGCCTATGCCTATATCCGACCTTTGGCCACACTTGAACCCTCGGCCATCCGACTCGGCTTACCCGTTCAGCTAGGCTTTGGTTATACGGATGTCGACAAGCTGGCAAACGCTTTGCTGGCTTTG
>JAJZUM010000015.1:0-15363 GCA_021848605.1 Pseudomonadota bacterium
CACATGCCTGACCAGCAACCCACGGCACCCGAACAAAGAGCAATTTTGCACTGGGAAGACTACATGAACCAGACGGGTCGCCGCCATCAACTACTGGCTCGTTGGTTGTACGAACACTGGTATATCGCACAAATCTATTTTCCCGAAGGATCTGCTGATCATTTTTTCCGCTGGGTACGCTCCTCCACACCAACAGGTCAGGCCATTCATGAGCTTGCAACTCGTCTCCCCAATGATCCTCCGGGCGCTCAACATTTTTATTATCGCCTAAAACCCATTGAAGGCGCGTTGGCCTATAAAACCCATATTGTCCTTGAGCTTCCTATCTCCGAAATAACTCTGATTGAAAAGTTATTTTTTCAACAGCCCTGGTCCGTGAATAGCTTGCCTGGATATGAGGTTGATGATCGCGCCAACCCATTTATCACCTTCGCCGATCTGCCTGCCGAGGCTCGCTATCGTTATATGCTGCTCCATGCAGAATATTTTGTACGCACATTCATTCGTGGACCTGTTTGTCGAGGGCAGCTGGCAACCGATGTCATTCGCGATCAGTTCTGGACATTTTTTCAGGATCCCTCGTCCGATCTTTACATCACAAAACCTCATTTTCAGAAACAGGCTAACCCGTTTCTGGCTCTGCCCGGACAACTTGGCGGGCTGATTGATCTGCCTACCCAATGGCTCAAGTACCGACACCTGCGTAACCGGTATGAAGATCTTCGCCAGAAAGCCTATGGTCAATTTCAACCTCAGGGTACTGGAATTTCTGACATCTGGAGTGGAAACCCAAATGCGTTTCTGACCATATTCCGTCATGGAGATAGTGCGACCGTTCATCAAGGCCTGCTCGGAGCCCCCCCAAAAACACTCTGGATGATGGATTTCCCACTGTTTGAACAGACTTATTATGAACTTGTGGTCAATTTTGATGTCTTTGGGACCACCTCACACCAGGCTCAAACCCGTCTCTATTTTGACCTAATTCGCTATGCAGCTGAAACCAATTTCCTGCGTCTGATGCCTGCACAACAGCGCCAATCCCTTCTTGATAGCTGGTATCTGGACAGTGGCAAAATCAAGCTATGGCTAGACTATACACCCATAGACACGTCCATTCCGGCGGCTGACTCCCAAAGTTCACCAACCCCTGTTCTAGCCTTTGAAGAACGGTTATTGCACTCCAACCCGACCTGGACGGGCTCCGACCCGATCAATCGCTGTACGCATTACTTTGGATGCGCTCGCCCTGACGTTCCCCATTGGCAAGCACGTGCTGAACGAGCTTTTAGTGGGCTGATCCCCCACACAGCTGCAACACTGCCCGTTATCCTCCGACTTCCCGAAGCCACTCTGATTCGGGTATTCACTCCAGATGGCCAACAGATGTTTTACTCCTTGTTGCGCAATCGTGCACATAGCAATGTAGCCTTCATACTTGGTGAAGATTGGCGCTATGAACCAAGTTTGGACAACATCAGCATTGAGCCCGGATTACTGACATCCTACCCTAATTTTGCCTTCGATGTTCCAGCAAGTGATGCAACCCGGTTTGTTCATGATTTGGGCCATGTTCACACCGATCAGGACTGGGAACAACTCATCCAGCACTGGGGTGTACGTCGCACCAGCAATCGCTTTTGGCCCTTGCTGGATCATCTCATCGATTTTCTTAATAAAACAGAACCCAGAGAAGCAGCCATACCTGACATTAACCGCTATGAAAATCGATAACTCAATAGAATGATAACATCGCCCCTTGACAGTAGACGAACGGTCTATTAGATTAATCGCTCTGTTGAGGATCAAGCTATGGCGGCTCAGAACAAAACGCGCGAACATTTACTCGACGTTGGTGAACGCATCGTTCGAAACCAGGGTTTCTCAAGTGCTGGTTTAGCTGAAATACTTAGCGAGGCTGAAGTCCCCAAGGGCTCGTTCTACCACTATTTCAGCTCCAAGGAGTCTTATGGTGTTGCTTTGCTTGAGCGCTATTTTGTTCGCAGCGTAGAAGACATGCGTCGCATTCTAGAGCAACCCAATCGCAGTACCCAACAAGCGATCCTCGATTACTTCAGTGCATGGAAACAGCGAATCGAGGACAGTGACTGCCGACAAGGCTGTTTTGCTGTCAAGCTTACTGCCGAGGTTTCTGATCTCTCCGAGCCAATGCGACAAACCTTGATGCAAGGTCGACAGCACATGGTTCGAATCCTGGCGGAGCATCTCGATCGTGCTCAATGTCAACCCAGTGAACTTCTGGCTGAAGCACTTTATGCGCTTTGGTGTGGTGCGGACTTGGCCGCTCGCGCCAATCATGATCATCGTTCTCTGCTTGCTGCACTCTGGTTAACCCAGCAATGTCTTGAGCAAAAATCCACCCATCTTTTAACTTCCCAACATGACTCCCCAACCTCGAGGATGTGACGATGAGTTCACCTGTTTTTACCCCAATAACTTTGGGCAACATGACCCTGCCCAATCGTATCATCATGGCGCCTCTGACGCGTATGCGTGCCGTACAACCGGGTGATATACCTGCCCCCATCAGCCAAACCTATTACGAGCAAAGAGCTACGGCCGGCCTCATCATCAGCGAAGCCTCTCAAATATCTCCACAGGGCAAGGGATATATGGCAACTCCGGGCATTTACAGTGCTGAACAGGTTCAAGGCTGGAAGTCAGTCACCCAGGCCGTACACAAGGCTGGTGGACGTATGGCCATACAACTTTGGCACGTTGGTCGAGTTTCGCATCACAGTCTCCAGCCCAATCAACAATTGCCTGTTTCTGCATCGGCACTGCCCTATGAGAATAAAACAACCATCATGGGCGCCGATGGCAAACCCACTCGTGTGGCCTGTGACACGCCTCGTGCCCTTGAAACACATGAAATTCCTGAACTGATTGCCAGCTACCACAAGGCAACTGAACTGTCTCGTGAAGCCGGTTTTGATATGGTGGAAGTTCATGCAGCGCATGGCTATCTGTTACACCAGTTTCAGTCTGCAGAAAGTAACCATCGGACCGACATTTATGGAGGAAGTCTTGAAAATCGGGCACGCCTGACCCTAGAAGCACTTGATGCCAGCCTAAGCGCTTGGGATGCCCAGCACGTGGGTATCCGGATTTCCCCACTCGGTATCTTTAATGGCCTTAATGATCGCGATGGTGAGGCCATGGGCCTCTATCTTGCCGAAGAATTCCAGAAACGCAAGATTGCCTATCTGCATATTTCCGAACCCGACTGGGCGGGTGGACCTGTCCTATCCGATGAGTTCCGCAAAGCCATGCGTTCCCGTTTCAGCGGCGTGATTATTGGTGCTGGAAATTACACACTGGAAAAGGCTACCCGAATGATTGAATCTGGGTACATTGACGCCGCAGCCTTCGGACGACCCTATATTGCCAACCCTGACCTGGTAAGACGGTTGCAGGAAGGCGCTGCACTCAACCCAACGCGCCCGGAGCTTTTCTATGGCGGCAACGAAGAAGGCTACACTGACTATCCTTTCCTTGCCTGAACCACACAGAAACCTCCTCCCGCTGTTCTGAAGTTAGTCACCTGCCCTTGATAAAGCCTTGCGCTTATAAGGGCAGTCCTTCCTGCCCAGCTGTACACCCGCATATCGTATTTCATCAACTGACCTTCAGGAGTCGCCAATACTCCAGCAGGACAATACTGCTGGGCAACATAATCATTGCGCTGGCAAAGCTCTCCCAAGAGCTTCCTACTGATGCGTTCTCCACGGTAAACAGCCTTGCTGCCATAACCAGACATTGGCTTGAAAAACCAGTTATGCCGTGTTGACCACCATGTTTCAAAGGATTGTGATGCAACAGGATATACCGGAAGAATCCAGCGGGACAATTCAGGAATAGCGAAAAGATCGACCAGATTGTTTTTATCAGCATACACGGCATAAGTCGATGGGGAGGGCAACATCGGCCAGAGATGCAGCTGGGGGTAACGATCCAAATAAAAATCCGTTAACCGGTTATAAAGCAACACTCCCGACTCCGGTTGTCGTGAACGCAATTGTTGCACATCGACGATCGAGCATCGAAGACCTGAGCGTTCAAACAAAGCCTGATACAACCGGAATTCCGGATAAAGAAACTGTAGTTCCGGATGTTCATCGACCAGCCAGACCTGTTCAAGTTGTTCTCCAGGTCTAAGCTGGCTCCAGCCTTGCCTGATCATGGGAACAATCCAGTCATCCATAGGCTGGCCCGCCAGCCATGCACAAATGAGCCAACCACCCGCATTACTATTGACTTCAACCAGCCTGGGGATCCCATTGTGGATATGAAAGTCGTAACAAAGAAATGCACCTTCATCTTCCATGGATCGATCTGCAAGCCCTTGACGTTGCAAAGACTGTTGTCGATGAACCGGATGATGAAGTGCTCGATCCAGATGCCAGACCGCCTCGTTGAGGGCTTCAAGCATGGACGGTTCCAACTCCAGCAGCCAAGGCGCAGCAAGATCCTGAACGTGCTTAAGTTCCCGGACACCCCAACTGTTGGGAACATATTCGGGATCTGGAAATATGAAGGGTTTTAGATTCATCAGAAGGATACAAGTAAAAACTGGCGCAGCTAAGGAGCTGCGCCAGTACGAACTTCAAGGCAATTTAGATGTCAATGACCGATCATAAACAGGGGCACAAAGGCCACAATGACCAAGCCAATCGACATAACCACAACAGGGACAATCCAGCGTTCATAGCGACGGAAAAAGCGCATTCCCTTGACTTCTTCATCAGCCCGCTCGATCTCATCTTCGCCAACGACCTGGCGTGTCAAGAGTTGGTTCAATGCCACAGGTGGCAACAGATATCCCAGCTCAAAGGCGACAAGCACCATCATCCAGAAGTGTACCGGGTCAATGCCAGCCTTGTAAGCAATCGGTGCCAGAGTGCCCGAAACAAGAATGACGGCACCAAAAGGATCCATTACCATACCGACAAGCACCTTTGTGACCACCAGGAAGGACATAGCAACCCAGATATTTGGGAAGTGGGTTGGAGCTAAATCCATAATTCCTGAGCGTTCAACCACACCCCCCATACTCAGCGACAAAGCCATTAACATGATCAGAGCGCCAATATGTCCCGTTGTCTCGTTGGTCGCAAAACGAATCGATTTCTCAAGATTATGCCGACGGCGCGCCTGCTTGCGTTCCGTATCAGCCTTGGGATCGTGGCGCAACTTATCAAAGACAACAAGCACCAACATGATGATAGGCATAATCACCGGAGCGGTAAACTCGTTGAGCGGTGTATCCAGCAGGAAGCGATACCCTAGCACCACTAGTCCGATAATCACGATATACGGCATCACTGGCACACAATTGCGCAACATGCCTGGAATTGCAATACCTGGACGTTCAATTCGGACACGACGTTGGCGATGAATTTGGGATACCATGAAGAATAGCGTCGAGGTCAAGGCAAAAACCCAGAATCCCCAGTGAAACAAAGCAGCAGTTGTCACTTCTTTATTCAGAGCAGCGATCAGCACAACCAATAGACATGGCCGCAACACCACACCCAAAGAACCCGACATGGCTGTGGCCGCGAGTGCAAACTGACGACTGCCTCCAGAATGCTTGACCTCATTATAAATCAGCGGTCCGGCAGCAATAACAAAAATCCCGGATGCCCCGGTATAAGCCGTTGGTACTGCGGCAGCCAACAGAATCAAATAAGTCAGCATTTCGGGAGAAAACTTCCATGGACGCAAAATATCCAGGAACAGATCCACCACCTTGGACTGTTTAAGCAACATACCCGTCCAGATGTACAACGCCAAATTAAGGAAAATTGACGAAAGATCCATCATCTGGTTCATATAAATGGAAAGCGCCGGCCGGTCACCATGCGACATGAAAAAAACACTGCCACCAATCGCCATAAATGCATAAAGAGGAACTGAAAGCATTGCCTTACCAAGGCTTCCTCCCGGCTGGGCGTGAGCTGGCGCACGGAATATTTGGTAAAAGCTGACCAGGGTCAGACAGCTAAACATGGTAATCCAGGTGTAAAAAATCGACGGCTTGTCAATGGGCACGCCAGAGTGAAGGTCGGTCAGCAAGTGACTTACACAGGCAACTACGAGAAGTGCATTGGCCACGACCATGAAGATGGCCTGTAACTTGAAATCAAGCACTGTACGTGCTGGACGCAGACCAATGTGATGATGCGAGAACGTGGTTGTCATGGACGCAAAAAAGACAATCATCAACAACAACAGGGGGCGATTGTCCATGCCAAAGTGAAATAGCCAGAAAAACGATGTTTCAAATACCCGGTAAGCTTTCAAGCCCGGTGTAATATGCTTGATGATTTTGCCGTAAAAGACATGTTTGTCCCGACATTGCTGTAATGAGGTCTGTACAGACTCGCGCACCGCCTTAGGATCAGGAGGAGTCGACGCAAACAATGAGCCGAAATCGTCAGAACTACTGGTACTGGCCGCAATCCTTTTGGCCACTTCAGCGTCAACATTCATATTAGGATCACATGTTGGCGGTGAAGGATCAACACGCAACATGAAATACTGGACACCATCATGTGGATCACCAAAGATCCGTTCACCCATGCGTAGCAACTGACCGTGGAACATTTCACCTGTTCCAATAATCAGCGTGAGCAACAACAGCATGAACATCGGCAAACTGGAAAGCCATTCTCCAGCCGTCCTATTCAACATCACTGGTTTTGCTGAATGCATCATTACGTCCCTTTTTTTGTCGTTGGATTATTCCCCCGGAGCACGCGTCCAGACCCTCATCCGGGCGCATCATGATAAAGCGATATGACGAACAGCGCCATAGCCCCACATGGCTCACGGGCAGAAAAAGCTTAAAAGACGATCAGGATCAATAAAGCACGGTCCTGCCATGTCTCTAATTTGCACTCGGACAAAGAGCCAGATTGCAAAGCGAGCGAGTCTAGTCGGCTTTGTTCTGGTTGCCAAGGACCAAAGGGGACAAGTGTTTCGTCATTTCTGCATGCGCCGACGAACGGCGATGCCGGAAAAAACTGCGAAGCATCAGGGCACTTTCCTGAGCACACACACCCTCTTCGATCTCGAATCGATGATTATAAAACCCTTGTTCCAGAAGACGGCAAGCGCTGACCAGAGAACCTGCCCGTGGTTCACGAACAGCAAAGACAACCTTGGCCACTCGGGCATGAATAAGAGCACCGACACACATCGTACATGGCTCCAGCGTAACGTACAGCGTGGAGCCAGGGAATCGATAATTCTGACATAGCATACCAGCCTGGCGCAGTGCCATAATTTCAGCATGAGCCGATGGATCATGGCACCCGATGGGCTGATTGTATCCTTCGCCAAGAACCCTGCCATCCACATCAACAAGAACTGCACCAACCGGAACTTCACCCGATTGCCCACCCCTAGCCGCACAATCAAGCGCCCGATGCATCCACTTTTGCGCAGTTGATGGCATCATTTCGACAGATCCATCCCTGGAATATGGGCGTTATCAAAAACATTACGATCGAAAGGAAGCTCAATGGGCAAACGAACCGGAACATGCAACCCTGCGCCAACCAATTTGACCACCGGTGCATTCCAGTCTCCGCTCAAGTGATAACGAACGGTCGTAAGCTTATCCAATGGTTTGCCGAACAAAGCCTGAGCCGCTAGAGCCGCTCCTCCCACCACTGGACCCGCTACCACAGCAACAGCAACAGGTACGACTCGGGTCACGGGTACGGTTACCTGCATATTCATATTCATCTGTTCGTTTTTTATGAGTAATAGACCTGAACCCTTTACGGTCAATGCTGGCCCCTTAAGGACGAAAGACTGCACCTGAATCTGCCCAACTTCCAACTGGTTCTCAGCATCAAGATGATCAAATGAAACACCCTTGTGCACCAAATCGCTAAAATCAAGGCGAAGACGGCGTCCCAAATCAGCAAAATTGAAAAGCCCAAACACACGCGAAGCTGAAGCAGCCTTGCTGACCTGAAGAATTCGCCCCTTGGAAACATGCAGTGAACAAGTACCTTCAGCGTTCACAAGGGCTGGATGAGTCGGAGCGCCTGGCCAATGCAGATCAACATGCATGCGTGTCTCCTCGGCATCGAGTGTGGGTACCGCATCAAACAGTTCAAAAACTTTGGAGATATCATGACTGTCAAAATCAGCCACCAGATGTGTTGAGCGCCCAACATCCCAATGCATGGTGCCATTAGCAGAAACACCGGGAACCTGCCAGTAAAACTGGGGAATGTCAACCGAACCTTGACCTAGCAACAACAGCAGGCGAACTTGCATATCAGGCTCAGATGGAACATGCAAGGCATCAATATCAAGATGCAAGGGTGGCTCTTTCTGAAAAGCATCGAACTTCATCGGCATCGAGCCCGGTGTTGCAGGAATCGGCCAGAAAAGTTGATGGACATGGAGATCAATCGGCATATTTCGGGTTGGAGCACCGGGAATCATCGCATCAGCACTCAGTCGCTGCGACATCATATGCACCGACCAGTCATGTTCATGATTTGACGATCCCTGAAGATGTACAGCACTCAAACGATGTCCGAGTACATCAAGTGAATGGACATGCAGGTCAAAACGCTGAATGCTGCAGCATGACTCTGAATTGCCCAAGGGGATGGGTTTGATAAATGCTGACCACTTATCAAGATCAAGTGTATCCAGACTGCCCTGCACACTGATACCAGGGTGCGCAGGCCATCCCAGCGCCGTATTGGGACCTAGAGAAATGCGACCGGACTGGATATCCCCATGTGACAGTACAAGGGCTGCACCCAATCGCTCCCCCATTCGAACATGCACTCGGGTATCCTGGGGACCCACACTGGCAATCACCATCAATGGCCATGGCACATCCCGCCCTTTTGCAAAGGGTTCGGGGGCATCGATTTCCAGTCCAGTCATATCCGAATGCAGGGTATAAAGATCCGTACTTTTTCCAGGCCGCCAATGCGAATCCAGAAACCATGAAGTGGCCCCATGCAGAGATGACCAAAAAGGAGATACAAACGTTTTCGACAAAGACTGAATGCTGACGACGCCATGAACGCTGAGTGAAATATCCCTGATCTCGCCCTGTGAAACGGAACTACGCATAACAGCATCCATCGGCTCTCCCCAAAGCACGCCGCCAAGTTGAGCCGAAAGTGCCCTCGATGTATCGTAATGAATGTGCCCCTGAACATTGTCAAAACCAATAGCGGGATGATCAAGATGCAGACTACCCGGAAGTACATGAACATCGGCAGAGACCTGTACAGGTCGAGTATCTAGGGGGACCGTCAACGCCAGACTCGATTCACTTGGCGCTGATAGATTCCAGCCGGAAAAAGCATGTTGCAAAGTCCGCTGCAATGGACTGGCATCTAAATAATCAACAATGTCATGAGCGGGTCCAACCAGATGCCCCTGTATCTTCACCTCTGAACCCACTGCATCCGATTCCAACTGAGCGCTTACATCCTGTATTTGGGTTTGCTGCCACTTGGCCTGCCCATGTTCAAGATGTAAAACACCATGGTCAAATCCTAGTTCGGCACCCATGGCATGTAGTACGGGCCAATCGGGTGCATCATGCAGGTCTGAATCACGCAACAAAAAATGCAAACTAAGGGAAGGGGACTCATCCGCTTGCAATCGCCCTTCATACAAGGCCTCTCCCGCATCAATCCTGCCAGCGGTCAGTGCCTCCCGAACCCAGTTTATGCTTGCACGTCCCAAAAGGTTCTGAGGCAAATAGCGCCATGCCTGCCCAACGTCTCCTTGGGAGAGGCTGGCTTTCAGTGATAAAACGGGTGCCGTCATGTCCGCTGTTTTACGCAAGGAAAGCGCTGCCTCGAGATGAGCATCCCTGTTGGCTAATTCTGCCGAAGGAACATCGAGACTCCACACACCTTCCCCAGCAAAAGATGCATGAAGATGAATCTGGTACTGGTCAAGGGCTATCGGCTGACTGAAACGTAGCGGATCGTCGTACTCAGCCTGTTTTCCGACAAGATTCATCCAGAGCTGATGACCTGAACCATGCAACTCTGCGTCAATATGGTGAACTCCTGGCCAAGCTCCGAGTGGACTAATATCCAGATCATGGACAGCAGCAGCGACCGTTTCAATCCCTGAGAAATTTTGAATCGCCATTGGCAACTGCCAGCGCACAGCCAGACGATCCAGATTACCCTGAACCTTGAGTGCACGAACCTCAGGACTGAGGCGAGACGCACAAGCCTTCTCTGCACGGCAAAAATCCATCCATGTTCCAAGCTCGGTATGTTCAATGGCAAATTCCTGGAGCATGCCGTAACGATTCCACTCCAAAGCACCTGTTTGGATGTGTTGATGATTGACCCGCAGATTCAGTTGATTCGTCCAAACCTTGAGGACTGAACCTGTGTTTGTGATGCCGATACGTAATTGCGGAGCATCCAGATGCAGGGACTTCCCCGGCCCCATCACATCAGCGTGGACACTATTCAAAACGACATAAACCTTCTGGATGCTATTTTTTAAGCCCTCCATCCAGATATCCGCACGTGAACGGACCGACTGAAGCATGGGAATATTCAAGTCAGGAAGCACATCATCAGCCTGCAAAAAAGGCAGATGAATATAAGCCCGCCAATGCCCGCCCAAATTTCTTTTCGCCAGCACGCTCAAGCTTAGGTGACGATCTTGACGGGGGGCCAGACTAGAGGGAAGTTGCGCCTCGGCATGCAAGACTGAAGAACGAAAATCATTTCGATAGTGAAGATTGACCCCACTGATCACGCCATGCTTGCGGGGTGTGAACACATCAAGGTTGATATTGACCAGATCAATGGCAGGTTGTCGAACGACCAAACGAATAAACCGATTCCATTGCCCAGGGTCGGAAGCTTTTTGAGCCAATTCATCAAAATACCATCGTCGATCGGTTCCCTGACGTAGATGCAGGGTCAGCCCCTGAATGCGCAGATGAAGTCGTGGCTCGTCAACGTGCAGGCTCGCCAATAAATTTGGATCCATTTCAATAGATTGAATCTGAACAGGCGGCCTACCGGGCATGAACTGCCAACGAACATGTTCAAAACGTAAATCTGGAGACAAGCCTTGCCAGCGAGCAGTCATTTGCTCTACGTGTACATTCATCCCCGTAAGCCACATGATGACCGGACTAAGACGGTCAGGATGAAGAACGTAAAAACGAACGACCTGACGCCCTAGCCCACTATAAAGCGCAACAATGATCAGCACGACCAGACCCAACTGGATCATTGCATGCCAGAACTGATCAAGCCAGCGTTTCATGAGCGACAATCCGGACGTCCTCTCAGATAAGTACCAAATCGTACTGTTCCTGATGATACATGGTCTCTACCTGAAACCGAATCGGTTTGCCCAGGGATGTTTCAAGATCAGCGACCGCAGCTGAATCCTCGTCAAGCAGCCGGTCAATCACACGCTGACTGGCTATGACCATAAATCCCCGGGCTGAAGACTCATAAGCCCGGGCCTCGCGCAGAATCTCCCGAAAAATTTCATAACAAACCGTTTCCGCACTTTTAACACTTCCCCGTCCTTCACAGATCGGACAATTTTCGCACAACTGGTGCTCAAGGGACTCTCGAGTGCGTTTACGAGTCATTTCAACGAGACCAAGTTCAGAGACCTGGGTAATTTTGCTTTTGGCATGATCACGTTCGAGCAATCGCTCTAGATTTCGCAGGACATGGGTGCGATGACTACTTTCCACCATATCGATAAAATCAATGATGATGATTCCACCAAGGTTTCTTAAGCGCAACTGCCGGGCTATAACTTGGGTTGCCTCGAGATTTGTCTTGTAAACGGTTTCCTCTAGGGAGCGATGCCCAACAAATGAGCCGGTATTAACATCTATGGTGGTCATGGCTTCAGTTTGGTCAATCATCAAATAGCCACCCGACTTGAGCATCACTTTGCGTGACAGGGCATTTTTAATGTCTTCCTCGACCTCATAAAGTTCAAAGATTGGACGTTCTCCAGGATAATACTCAACTTTGTCCGCAGAAGCAGGCATGAACTCTCGGGTAAAAACCTGAATCTGCTCAAGTGTTTCCCGATGATCAACCCGAATCCGGGCAATACGGTCACTGTCAAGATCACGAACCGAACGATGCGCCAATGGCAATTCTTCGAAGATACAGCAAGGATGCGACGTCACTGCAGCCTTTTCTCGAATCTGATCCCATAATTTTCGCAAGAAAACATGATCGCGCTGCAAATGGACCGTATCAGCAATTCCTTCGGCGGCCGTTCGGACAATAAAGTGTTCGGCTCGCCCCACCGATGTTGATGCGGTATCCGAATGTTGAATAGTATGCAGAATATGGCGCAACCTGAGACGCTCGGCCTCATCGTCAATTCGCTGTGAGACCCCGGAATTACTGGCGTAGGGCATAAACACCAGATAACGGGAGGCCAAAGAGATTTCGCAACTCAGTCTTGGCCCCTTGGTCCCCAACATATCCTTCATGACCTGAACGGTAAGAATTTGTCCTTCATGCAACAGTTCCTGAATCGGTGGATGTCCATGCTCCCTGCCATCTTCTTCAAGGCCTTTTCCCGGCCAAATGAGATCACTGGCATGAATAAACCCTGTGCGTTGCAAACCGATATCAACAAAAGCAGCCTGCATCCCGGGTAAAACACGAACGATTTTACCCTGGTAGATATTCCCCACCAAACCACGTCGAACCATACGCTCGATATAGAGCTCCTGAACCGCCCCGTTTTCAATCAGGGCAACACGAACCTCCATAGGTGTCACGTTGACTAGGATTTCGTCACTGCATTGCATGATGTGCCAACCTCACCGACATCGATACCGGAATTTCACACTCTGCCTAGAGGATTGTTTGAACGTACTCAGTCCAAGGGCGAAACCTACACTCTAGCAAAATATAGGTAGTTTTGCAGTGATATGGAAATGATGCCATGTTTTCTTTAGTTAAAGGAGAATCCCCAGCGAAGTACTAACACTCCAACCCCATGGCATTAAGAAGCGAAAGGGTTTCAACCAAAGGTAACCCAACGACATTGCTATAGCTGCCTTGAATCCCCCTGATCCACCGTCCCCCTAATCCCTGCAAGGCATAGGCACCGGATTTATCCTGAGGTTCACCCGAATTCCAATAGGCATGCATTTGCTGTTCAGTCATTGGTTCCATCCAGACTCGAGTATTGACTGTTGTTGAACGTGCCGAAGTTGCGGACATAATATAGACACCTGTCCACACCTCATGCCAACATCCCCCAAGCCGCCTCCAGATAGCACAAGCCTCGGCAAAGTTTGCTGGTTTGCCACACAGATGCCGGTCAACCACAACCATAGTATCAGCGGCAAGAACAAGCGTATCCTGACGTTCAGCTGCAGATAAACGTTCAAAAACGGTCTCAGCTTTGGCTCGGGCTACACGAATAACATAATCAGCGATTGCTTCACCCTCATGGGAGCGCTCATCGATATCTGCCGGTTGCACGACCGGATCCAGACCACATTCTCGCAACAGGCTAAGACGTCGTGGCGAACCTGAAGCCAGAACAAGTTGGTTCATAAACGAACTCCCTCCAAACGCATGACAGTAAGCAAAACCGGCCAAACCAGTATTGAAGTAAGCACAGGCCAAAAATAATTCAGGTCATAAACATTCGCCTGAAAAACATGCATGACCAGCCAATTGATAAGCCGGTAAACAACATCCAAAAATCCGACGATCACTGCGGTTTGCCATGGGGACAACCCTCGAACTCTGGGTTCGATTTGCTGCCCCAACCAGCTTGCAACACTCATGGCAAGCGCATGCATGCCAAGGACAGTGCCCATCTGGACATCAACAAAGACACCAATCACCCAAACCAGCGCAAGAGACATCGCATTGGCGCGGACAACCCAGAACAATACCACCAGAAGAACCCAGTCGGGTCGCAACAAACCCAGAAAAATGGGAAGCGGCCAGCTTGCCAGCACCAGCGCCAAGAAAAGACTTAAAGGTTTGGCAAGCCAATGACCACCCTCAAGGCGCATGGTTATACCCCACCGTCTGATAACCCTTTCGAAATACCAGGAGCACATGTGAACTGCGATCGAGTTCAGCAACCGGACGAGCCGTAATTTCCGAGAAGTCACCACCGGATTTGCGATTGACATGCGTTACAATCGCCACCGGATAACCAAAGGGAAAAATTGTCCCCAGCCCTGAGCTCACGAGCAAGTCCCCGGGTCGAACATCTGCCGAGGGGGGAATATAGAGCACACTCAAACGATCAAGCGCACCTTCCCCAGCTACTACACCGCGAACACCATTGCGATTGACGATCACCGGGACCGAAGCAAGCGGATCAGCAATCAGCAGAACCCTTGATGTTGAACCGCCAACCTGAATGACCTGCCCCATGACCCCATGGGCATCCAGAACCGTTTGACCCACAAAAAGCCCGTGATCGCCACCACGGTTGATCAGCACAATTCTTCGCTGCGGGTCCGGGTCAAGACCAATGATCTCACCCACCGAAATGCGTCCATCAGCAACAACATTCGAGTTCATCAAACCGCGCAAACGGGCATTCTCAGCAGCAACAGCTGCATAGCGTTGCAGCCTTCCCTGCAACACCAGCATCTCTGCCCGCAGAGTATCATTATCATGCTCCAACCGTGTACGGCTCTGACCCACTTCACCCCACCACTCAGCCAGTGATGCCGGCATGGCAATCAAACCATAAATAGGAGACAGCGTGCGATCGAGTTCGAGCCGCACATGACGCATGAACACATAATGAACGTCAGCCCAGATGAGGACCACAGAAAAAACGACAGAAGACAAGAGTGAGGGCCAAGTCCCACGCCGTCGTGCAAACAGGGATTCTTCCATTTGCCCGGCCCTCAGCCCCAATCGTTATTCGACGAACAACATGTCGTAGGCAGGATTATCCATAAATTGCAGAGCCCTCCCGCCGCCACGTGCCACACAGGTCAGCGGATCTTCAGCAACAATCACCGGTAATCCGGTTTCCTTGCTCAACAACTTGTCAAGATCACGTAACAAGGCACCGCCTCCTGTTAACACCATACCCCGTTCAGCAATATCGGCAGATAATTCGGCAGGAGTTTGCTCCAGAGCACTCTTTACGGCAGTAACAATACCCGTCAAAGGATCCTGAATCGCTCCGAGAATTTCATCAGAGTTTAGTGTGAACGAACGTGGCACACCTTCGGCAAGATGTCGTCCCCGAACTTCAATCTCACGCAGTGAACCTCCGGCAAAAGCAGTACCTATTTCCTGCTTAATCCGCTCTGCAGTTGATTCC
>JAJZUM010000015.1:15373-28739 GCA_021848605.1 Pseudomonadota bacterium
GAGACAACCATGCGCTCTTCGAACATAAGAGACGATGCACTCATCAAAAAGATCACCACCAATGCGCACAGAATCCGAATAAACCGAACCTGAAAGCGAGATCACAGCGATTTCTGTAGTGCCCCCACCAATATCAACCACCATGGAGCCACATGCCTGTTCAACGGGAAGACCTGCACCAATAGCTGCTGCCATCGGCTCTTCAATCAAACGCGCCTCCCGAGCACCAGCCTCAGTCACGGATTCACGGATGGCTCGTCGCTCAACCAACGTTGATTTACACGGCACGCACACAAGTACACGGGGACTTGGAGGAAAAAAGCCTTTTTCATGCACTTTTTTAATAAAGTGCTGCAGCATTTTTTCAGTCACTTCAAAATCGGCAATGACGCCATCTTTGAGTGGTCTGATCGCTGATATGCTCCCCGGAGTACGTCCTAGCATGCGTTTGGCATCAGCACCAACAGCAGCAACGGTTTTGGTCGCACCACTTTGGCGAATAGCCACAACCGAGGGTTCGTTGAGAACAATCCCGCGATCGGGAACAAAAATAAGGGTGTTGGCGGTTCCAAGGTCAATCGCCAGGTCCTGGGAAAACAAACCGCGCAAGAATTTGAACATGAGAAAAGATAACCTGAAGTTGTGTCAACAATCGAAGCAGGCAGGAACCAATGCCGATCCAGCCCATCCCATAGGCGTAGCGTACTGTAATCAAAAGCACCTCTTTGGGCAAGATCAGGTTTGTGATAAGGTGTGAAATTTAGGATACTGCATCCATTTCCCGAAGCCGCAAAGGAATAAATTCATGAGTCTGACCCATCAACAATTGCAACAAGTTGCACATTTGGCTCGTTTGCAACTTGATGAAGCTGAACTGCCCGCTTTTCAGGATCAGCTCAACAACATTTTAGAGATGGTCAATCGTCTGCAGTCCATCGATACCCAAGGCATGGAGCCCATGGCGCATCCTCTTGATCTTGTACAACCTTTGCGCACAGACTCAATCACAGAAGTCAACCAGCGTGATTCCCTACAGTCTATTGCTCCTGCAACCGCCGAAGGACTGTATCTTGTCCCTCGGGTTATCGAGTAAGCACCATGCACACACAAACCCTTGCCCAACTGGCAAACGATCTTGCCTGCAAAAAAATTTCCAGTGTTGAGCTGACCCAACATTTCTTGAACCGAATTGATCGATTGGACAAGAACCTGAACAGCGTCATTACTCCCACGGCCGACTTGGCATTCAAGCAGGCAGCAGCTTCTGATCAGCGCCGCCAGCGTGGCCAGTCTCTTGGTGTCCTAGATGGACTACCCATCTTGCACAAGGACATCTTTTGTACCGAAGGCATCCGCACCAGTTGCGGCTCTCGCATGCTGGACAATTTCATTGCCCCTTACAATGCCGAGGTCGTATCTAGGTTGGATGATGCTGGCATGGTCATGCTTGGAAAAACCAACATGGACGAGTTTGCCATGGGATCTTCCAACGAAACCAGCTACTACGGACCGGTACATAACCCTTGGGATACGACGCGTGTTCCAGGTGGCTCAAGTGGCGGATCTGCTGCAGCAATCGCTGCACGACTCGCTCCGGCAGCAACAGGAACAGATACGGGAGGATCGATCCGTCAACCAGCGGCATTGTGTGGACTTACTGGCCTCAAACCGAGCTATGGCCGAATTTCCCGCTGGGGGATGATTGCCTTTGCCTCAAGTCTGGATCAGGCTGGCCCAATGACCCAGACTGCTGAAGATGCCGCCATGCTTCTGAATATGATGGCAGGTCATGACCCCAAAGATTCAACCAGCGTTGCCTGTTCGGTACCTGATTATCGGGCCAGTCTGGATGCGCCCCTGACCGGCTTGAAGATTGGCCTGCCCAAAGAATTTTTTAATGAAAGCCTCGATTCCCGCATGGCTGAATCGATTTTTTCCAGTCTTTCTGTGTTGGAACGTCTGGGTGCGCAGCGGGTTGATGTATCCCTGCCGCACATTGGCATGTCTGTTCCTGCCTATTACGTCATCGCTCCTGCTGAAGCATCTAGCAATCTGGCCCGCTATGACGGTGTCCGGTTCGGATATCGCTGCTCGAACCCGGTTGATCTGACTGACCTGTATGTACGCAGTCGAAGCGAAGGTTTTGGTTCGGAAGTAAAACGGCGCATTTTGATTGGAACCTACGCGCTTTCTTCTGGGTATTATGATGCATACTACCGCAAGGCACAGCAAATACGAAGGTTAATCCAGCACGAGTTTGATGCGGTATTCAAGACATGCGACCTGATACTTGCCCCTACTTCGCCGACCGTGGCATTTCCTCTTCAGGATCGCAAAGACCCATTGTCCATGTACCTGTCCGACATCTACACGATCGGCGTCAATCTGGCCGGCATTCCTGCACTGAGTCTGCCCTGCGGCCAGATGGACGGATTGCCTGTCGGCATGCAACTGATTGGGCCTTACTGGAGTGAGGCACGACTGTTGAATGCCGCCCACCGTTTCCAGAAAGAAACCATCTGGCACCAAGCCATTCCTGCACCGTACTGTTGAGGGAGAAAACATCATGACATGGGAATCCGTAATCGGACTGGAAGTGCATGTGCAACTCAACACACAGTCCAAAATCTTTTCCGGGAGCTCAACCCGGTTTGGTGCTGCAGCCAACTCCCAGGCAAGTCTTATTGACCTTGGCATGCCTGGAGTATTGCCTGTCCTCAATGCCGAAGCTGTGCGCGCCGCCATCAGGTTTGGATTAGGAATTCAGGCACAGATCAACCATCGCTCCATTTTTGAACGCAAAAATTATTTCTATCCAGATTTGCCTAAGGGTTACCAAATTTCCCAGGCTGAAATACCCATTATCGGAGCCGGCCATCTTGACATCCAGGTTGGTGATGCCATCAAACGCATTCGCATTACCCGTGCGCACCTAGAAGAAGATGCCGGAAAGTCGCTGCACCAGGACTTTGGTGGGATGACGGGCATTGACCTGAACCGGGCAGGGACACCGTTACTCGAAATTGTTTCGGAACCTGACCTGCGTAGCGCTAAAGAAGCCGTAGCCTATCTGCGCGGTATTCATGCACTCATCCGTTATCTGGATATTTCGGATGGCCGAATGGCTGAAGGCTCCATGCGCTGTGACTGTAATGTTTCCGTTCGCCCAGCCGGAAATACCCAACTGGGTACCCGCTGCGAAATCAAGAATGTCAATTCCTTCAAATTTGTGGAAAAGGCCATTCAATACGAAATTGAACGTCAGATTGACATTCTGGAAGGTGGCGGACGTATTAAACAGGAAACCCGATTGTATGATGCTGAGCGCAACGAAACACGATCCATGCGCAGCAAAGAAGACGCCAACGACTATCGTTACTTCCCAGATCCGGATCTGCTACCCGTCCAGGTCACTCAAGAAATGATTGATCGAGAAAAGTCAACCTTGCCCGAACTTCCCGAGGCTCGCGCCGAACGCTATATCCTCTCCTATAGTCTATCTCCCTATGACGCCCGTGTACTTGTCAGCAGTCGTGAACTTGCCGAATATTTCGAGACCGTGGTCCGTTGTGGCGGTCCGGCGAAAATGGCTGCCAACTGGATCATGGGAGAACTCATGGCCGCATTGAATCGGGATGAACTAGAGATCAGCGAAGCGCCCATTACGCCAGAGCAACTTGCCGGACTCCTTGTGCGTATCGCTGACCAAACCCTCTCCGGGAAACTGGCCAAGCAGGTCTTTGGCATACTTTGGGCCAAAGAAGGCGACAGCGCTGATGCCATCATTGAAGCCCGTGGATTACGACAAGAACAAGATACCGGCCTGATTCAGGGGCTTGTCGAGCAAATACTGACCGAGTTTCCGGAACAAGTCCAAGCCTATCGGGGCGGCAAGGAAAAACTTTTTGGTTTCTTCGTCGGAGAAGTCATGAAGCGCTCTCGGGGCAAGGCAGCACCTGCCATGGTCAATGCCGTACTTCTGGAGAAACTGCAGAAACAGGGTGACTAGACTTCCAGTCAGCCAATAGCCCACGGGCATGCTCCAAATCCTGTGGGCTCATCTCCAACTCAAGCACATCACGCGACTCTGCTGCATCCTCAACACTACTGGAGGCCAGACTGAGGTACATCCAAGACTTGGCTACATCGCGGGCAACACCTTCTTCACCCAGCAACAACAAGCCAAGATGATACTGTGCCTGCGGATTACCTGATTCGGCTGCCAAAGCAAAATAGCGGGCAGCTCGCACATTGTCCCCCAATACGCTGGCATAAATTTCACCCAAATCAGCTTGGGCATCATTACTGCCGAGTTCCGAAGCCTTGGCAAGAAAATGCATCGCTTTCTGGGTATCCTGAGGAACACCATCACCATCTTCGTAAAGCTCACCTAAGCGGGTCAGTGCATCCGGCTGAAGCTGATCGGCAGCCTTGCGATACCAATATGCCGCCGTTACAAAATCACCCCGCCCTTCCTCAAAAGAAGCGCCAAGCAAGTCCTGGGCATTTCGATCCCCCTGCTCTGCCAAGGGGGATAAAATAGTAATCGCATCCGCATAACGTTCCTGCTGGTAGGCACGAATACCATCCGCCAGGTCTGTTAACGCAACCGATGTACGCACCATGCCAGCCAAGGCAAAACAGAGCCACCAACGAGAGGCCGTTGTCCACTCATAGCGAATCAGACCCGTCTCCAGAACATCCACACCTATCATTCGCTTCTTTGTCCCTGAAAATTATTGCACTGCCCATTCAACCATCCAGCTTTTAAGCCAGGGTTGTCGTTCAATCCATTTCCACCCTTGACCTCGAGCTACGCGCCATAGCGGATGACGTTCAGCCATTAAATCTTGCAAAACGGTCATGGAACCCTGCATCAGGGCATTATCTCCGATGCGCCGACGTTGGTAACGCCCCAAAACCGAAGCGTGCTCTAAGGGCAAGCCACGTCTGCGGGCACGCATCAGCTCTTCAATGAGCACACGGATATCCGTCAAACCAAGATTTAAACCCTGACCGGCAAGAGGGTGAATGGTATGCGCTGCATCGCCGACCAAAACAATATTACCCTCATGATATCGCAAGGCGTGTCGAGCAACCAGTGGATAGAGTCCCTGATCATAAATGGTCAGCACCTGTCCCAATTCTTCGGCCATAGATCGCTGCAGTGTGGATCGCAATTCTAGCCATGGGCATTGCACAAGCGCCTGCGCCTGGGAACCGGGCAAAGACCAGACCATTGAATAAGCACAGGACAGCTCATCACCAAGCGGAAGAAAAGCCAAGGTATAACCATCCGTAAATCTTTGCCAGGCTCGCCCCTGATGTGGACGGTCAGTCTCCACAACGGCAATCAATGCAGATTGACCATAATCCAGAATGCTTTGCTGAATCGTTGTCTGCTGCCGTAACCAGGACTGAGCCCCATCGGTCGCAACGAGAAGCTGCCCATGCAGGATAGTTCCATCACCAAGCTCTAGGCGCCGATCGGCATGCAAACGGACGGCTGGCTGACGATAGACGGGTAAATCCCGAACCTGAATACAGTGGACAAGACCTGCATTCAGTCTATTTAATTCAACCAGCACACCAAGAAATGCCTGACCAAGTTCAGCCGCCGCAAAACGTAGGGTCGTTGGTGCATCAGCATCCTCAATCAGAACCGTCCGATAACGACTATGCCGACAATGCGACCAGTCGAAGCCCAATCGGTCAAGCAAGTCAACCGACGCAGGCGTCAGTGCGACTGTCCTCGCTTTCCACGCCCCCTGAACTTCCGTGTGGAGGTCATGAGGTTCAACCAACGCCACGTGCACACCATGATCGTGTAATTGACCTGCTAAGAGCAGACCAGCAGCACCGCCGCCAATAATCACCACCTCATGAGCATGTTGATGATTCATGCCGACTCCTCAATCACCGGACGTTAAACTGCACCCATCGTCATTCGCGCCAGAATTTTCTTGCTGCCAGGGATAATATCCAGGCCAGCCAACCCCACGGAACGCAGGTGCATCAGTCCAGGCTGATTCCAGGTAAAAAACCGTACCAAAGTATCCGAAAAGCTGGTAATGATCTGCTGATCACGCCTGCGACCAGCAACGTAGCCTTCAAGTGCAGCAAGCTCACCCAAAGGTTTTCCCAATCGGGCCTGTTCTTCAACCACATTGACCAGAGCGAGTACATCCCGCACACAAAGATTGAATCCTTGCCCGGCAACAGGATGTAGAAAGTGTGCAGCATTACCCAAAATAACCCTACCCGGTTGAACTTGTTGGGTCGCAATAATGCGCTCAAGGGAATACGCTACTGGCTTGGTATGGTCGTAAACCCGCCCCAATGCCGGGCCAAGACGCAACTGCAACTCACGCCCAAACTGAGTGGGGTTCATCCGCATCAATGCATCAGCCTGTTTAGTCGGAGCAGTCCAGATCAAAGCACGACTGCCATCGACCCGAGGCAATACCGCCAGTATTTCTTCACCAACAAAACGTTCAAGCGCAAGCCCTTCCCGAGCATGACTGAGACGGACATTACAAACAATGGCTTTCTGGCCATAATCATGCTGCTCTACGGCAATACCCAAGGCCGTTCGCAAACGAGAGAAGGCGCCGTCAGCGGCAACCATCAATCCAGTCTGTATGGACATGCGACCCGGCACATGCAGCAGCGTTGTCCCTGCCTGAACCTCAACCTGCTCTACCTGACAGGGAGCCCATACCTCAATTTCCGGGCATGCGGCAACAGCTCTGCTCAAGACAGAACCAAATCCGGCGTTTTCAATCACAAAACCAAAGGCATCAACCTGTTCCTCTCCTGCATCCAGACGAAATCGTCCCCAACCACCCCGCTGGCTCACGTGTATGGAAGTGATCGGAGCAGCATGATGCAATACCTCAGGCCACAGCCCAAGCTGCTGCAAATGCAATGACGTTGTTCGGGATAGTGCCGTGGAGCGTCCATCAAAACTGAGCTCAGACATCGATCCCTGTGATGGGTCAATAGACTGTGCTTCGATCATGACAATCGAACAACAGAGCCGTCTAGCCAGATTAAGCGCCAAAAGCGAACCGACCATCCCTCCACCAACAATCACCACATCAGCTTGTTTCATGAACATGCGTCCTGACGCAGCCTCTCAATATCTGCCACTGATTTTGGTGCCGCTTCCGTGAGGACTTCATGACCCTGGCGGGTGACCAGCACATCGTCTTCAATACGAATCCCGATGCCGCGCCAGCGTTCCTCCACATCGGCATCGGGAGCAATATACAGTCCCGGCTCAACGGTCAGCACCATTCCGGGCTCAAGCATACGCCAGGACTGATCAACCTTGTAATCCCCAACATCATGCACATCCATTCCAAGCCAATGACCGGTACGGTGCATGTAAAAAGGGCGGTAAAGCTCTTTCTCCAACACTTCATCCAGCGAACCGTTGAGTATCCCCTCATCAAGAAGACCACGAGCCAAAACACGAACAGCCCGGTCATGGGGGTCATTCCAGTGCTGATCCGGTTGAACCTGAGCAATCGCTTGCTGTTGGGCCGCTAAAACAATCTCGTACAGCGAGCGCTGCTCCGAGGAAAACGCCTTACCTACAGGAAAAGTGCGGGTAATATCGGCTGCATAAGATTCGTATTCCCCACCTGCATCAATCAACACCAACTCCCCATCACGCAATGGGGCACGATTCTCGACATAATGCAAAATACAGCCTCTAGGACCACCACCGACAATCGTTGTATAGGCTGGAGCCGAGCAACCGGAACGAACAAACTCATGAAGCAACTCGGCTTCTAGTTCATACTCGAACATACCCGGTCGACACATACGCATGACCCGTTCATGAGCCCGTGCCGATATGGCAGCCGCTTTGCGCATCAACCGAATTTCTTCACTTGACTTAAATAGTCGCAAATCATGCAACCAGTGATCCAGCATCAGCAATTCCTGAGGGGCCCGAATACCTGACCGTGCTTTAGCACGTACCTGGTTGAGCCAGCTGACGACCCTGCGATCAAAGGAGGTACGCTTGCCAAGCGCATAATAAATACGCTCGCAACCAGACATTAATTCTGGCATGCGCTCATCTAGCTCAAGAATATCAAAAGCCTGATCAGCACCTAGTTCGGAAACCGCACCTTCCTGCCCGAGACGATACCCATTCCATATTTCCTGAGCTCGATCCCGTTTGCGACAAAAAAGCACAAATTCTCCACCTGTCCGTCCCGGCAACAGGCAGAGCACAGCTTCAGGCTCATTAAATCCTGTCAGATAATAGAAGTCACTATCCTGACGATACCGATACTCGGTATCACGGTTACGAAGGCACTGTTCGGCGGCGGGCACAATAACCATGGCGCGCTCTCCTAGCATGTTCATCAATGCCTTGCGTCGCTCAGAACACTCCCTGCGCAGGATTTCATTCATTTCCTGTTGACTCCATACGTTCAGTATCAAACTCTTCAAAAACCATGACCACGGCAACACGCAGATACTCGGTGATCTGCATGAGATCAAATTCTGCACCTTCTTCAACAGCATCGGGATCAATCTGGGCAATATCAACCAGATCAGCAAGGACCTCACGTACCGTTTCTGGAAGTGATTGCTCTGAGACCGCCTTCAGCGCCGTACCAATGCCGGTCAGAAACCCTTGACACCATGCAGCAAGATCATCAATTTGTGCGCGAATACCACCATCTTCTGCAAGAACGAGATCGAAGTTAAAAGCCTCATCACTCAGATCAGCCAAGAGGGCTTGCTGACAGTTCAATAAGATCGCCATATCCTCAGCGGCAAAAGGCTCGGATTGATCAAGATGAGCTGCGACCAAACGTCCCAAAGCTTTGGGTCCGGGTCGTGCACCACCTGCAACCACCCCGGTCAGTAGCCCAATCAACTCTGCCGGCGTGGCAAGAACCTCGCGGTCCGCAAGCCAGTCACCAATTTCCTCCCAGTATGGCTTCAACCTTTTGCTCCTTATCGCCAATTGACCACCGTTTACCAAAAACACTAAGATAGACGATTATAAACCCGCAGCCCTCCGAAACGGATGATTCCCATGAATGTCGCCAAGAGCCCGACCCTGAATCTGCTGCAAGAACGTCTCGACCAGGTTCTTAAGCAACTGGTTCATCTGGATCATGAAAACCGCAGATTACGCCAGCGCGAAGAGTCCTTGCAACAGGAGAATGCTGATTTGCTGCGCAAAAATGAGCTGGCCAAAGCCCGAGTCGAAGCAATTATCCTGAGACTTCGTGCTCTGGAACAACAACAGGAGCACTAAGCATGGCCACTAATACCCTGGAAGTTACCATACTGGACAAATCCTTTCGGGTCAGTTGTCCGGAAGACGAGCAGGACATCTTGCGTGCATCGGCTCAATATCTGGACAAACAAATGCGAGAAGTCCGTTCGCAGAGCCGCATTCTTGGCCTTGAGCGAATTGCGGTTATTGTCGCCCTAAATCTTTCCCGAGATCTCCTTAAACTTCAGGGAGGCAATCCGGTTGAGGACTGTTCCATACACTTACAGGGTATGGTTCAGCAAATCGAACAGGCTCTGTCACAACTGGACTCCCCCATCACTCCAAACTAAGCTATACTCTAATTACGTTCCCTGGGGTGTTCGCCTTCGAGCCAAGTCCCCTGAGCCGATGCGTAACAAAAATGGGTTGTTTTCGTTTCTGCTGTGTGCATGTCCGTCTCGTAACGGAAAGCCTGATGCTGAACAGGACTTCCCTCCTTGAACCTCTGGGTTCAAGGGTCAAGGCTCGTAGCGGCACTCCGGAGAACTCTTGACTCACTCGCGCGCATTACCCATGGCCTCTCATCTCCCGGATGTCGACAAAAAGACACTACGCAGACAACTCCGTGCCCTGCGCCGTTCACTCAGCAAAACACAGCAGCAAAAAGCATCCTTTCTCATTGGCAGGAAACTGAACGCACTCGGCAGAGTGGGTCGTAACATTGCCGCTTATCTGGCATGTGATGGTGAAATTGCCCTTCCACGTACATTCATTCGCACACATACTATTTTTCTTCCCTGTTTGCACCCCAACAAACAATTTGGACTTGGTTTCAGACTTATCGGCAAGACCCGCCTCAGTCATCTTCAAATCCCGGAACCGGCGCGAGGAAAACCTTATTTGGCATGGCAACTGGACATGATTCTGTTACCCTTGGTCGGTTTTGATCAACAGGGCCACAGACTAGGCATGGGCGGTGGCTTCTACGACCGGGCACTGGCCGACCTTGCCCGCCGACCTAAGCGACCCTTACTGATCGGATTAGCTCATGACTGCCAAGAATGCCCCATCATACCCCAGGACCCTTGGGATTATCCCCTGGACGGCATCATGACACCCCACCATACGTTTTGGAGAAGGCCCATCACCAACAAACATCCTTTGTAATTTGGACTACCCTTCAGGAGTGACCTACCCCTCAACGATGTACCCCTGAATTCTTCGCAAAATCTGCATCAAAGTCCGCATGCAGTCATCACATGAACAGCTGATTATTCTCATCCAGACCACCATACTGGGTTGGCGACAAGTTCAGCCAGTCACATACGGTCGACCCTCCTTGCCATCACAAGCATGACCCATCGTCGCTACGACCGCATCAATCTGGCCACATCTCGGATCTTGATGACACGCTTACATGGAAATCCTGGCTAAACCAATCTTTGAACCCTTGCACAGCAAGCCAGACTGACTTTACGCAGTTAATGCGGGAGAAACATAGCCATGAACGTTTTGTCTACTGGTTGATACTCGCCCGGCCGGAGCTAGGCGCTTGCTCCGCCAGCAACTGCATTCTGATAGGCCCAGCGCGTTACGTTAGAGATAGTTTCAGAGTCAGCCAAAATGCCAGCAGTAAATCCAATCTCTTTCAGGTTATCATCCTGTCGCGCCAGTCGTTCAAGCCATTTCTCCAGATGTGGCTTGGCCGCCAAGGTGTCAGATTTGCTGCGATTGCAGCGGGGATGCGCCAGGACGAAGTTGTGGGTGAGGTCGCGCCCATAGACCGAGAAGGGGATGTAGTGATCGACATCGATGTCTTTCATGCGGTCTCCCATGCGTTTTCCGCAATAGAAGCACCCATCACCATCCATCTTCTTCAGCTCTCGTTTAATGACTTCCAGGGAGTGTCGAGATGTGCCAAAAAGGAAACTCTCCAGATCGTCACCATCGCCGAGGATAGGACGATTGCGTTTGTTCGACTTGATGTGGTCAATCCAATGAGTTCGGGAGAGTTGTTGAACCAAAGGATGAAATCGCCTCAGGCAATACGGAATACCTGGCTTGAGGCATATGAATCCGCGTCCGTCGCGTTCGTACAAGAATTCTTGCGTTGTCCCGCCAAAATTTTGCAGATACTGGAGAGGCTTAGCTGATACTATCGTTGCAATCACCCGGACCAATTCAGGGTAGCCTTCCATGGTTCGAGCCTGTGCCAGCGAGGACGTTCCGGTCCGGGCACGAAAGTCCACAAGTGCAGAAAGTACTGCAGCTTGGTCACCCTTGTTCTGAATCAGGACTCCCTGGTTTGTATCATCACCTCCTGCTCCGTAGGGTTCTGATTGACGCCAGTACAATGCAATGAACTGTTCGGCAACCTGAGTGATTGACACGCGCATGCCGAAGCCATCATCCTCACCGAGTTCGATCGAGAGATCCGCAAGTGCCATCAGCAGCGCAAACTTGTAAGTCGCCGTGAAATCTCCCTCAGCAAACACACGTTGCAGTGTTAGCAAAAAGGCGAGTTGGGCTTCGGCTGATGGAGGAGATGTCTTGCTCACCTTTGGTCGCTCCAATAGTCAGCTTTTTCGGGCAGAACCCAGCGCACACCACCCCTTGGATCGGCCAGATCACCTCGATAGCGAGGAATCAGGTGAACATGCAGATGGAGGACTGTCTGGCCTGCGGCTTCTCCGTCATTGATGCCAACATTGAACCCATCAGGTGCAAACTCTTCTTCCGCCGCAACCTTGGCTTTATCCAGTAGATTGAGAATGGCTGATCGCTCGTCGTCGGAGATAGCAAAGAATGAGCCGACATGGCGCCTGGGAATCACCAGGCTATGTCCTGGCGAGACGGGAAATCCATCGCGAATCCAGACTGCATGATCGTTCTCACCAAGGATGCGAGAAATGGCAAGTGTACAAAATGGACAAGTCCTATTGTGCATTGAATTCAACCAGTACGTTTAAAACGCCGAAATAAATCAGGATCGTGCATGGTATCAAACTAGATATTAGTGCTCATATCTCCTTACAACATTAACGGGGTATCTGCAACTGGGATTTGAACAATCTGCAGACGTCATATCACGACTACATTGTACCTGCAAGCAAAATATTGCAGCTCAACCGCGCTGGAACGATGTATCCGCTATTCCTTAATCGTCGGCGTGATCCGTCGCATTACTTTCTTGGACGCTCCAGACATGCACCGTTGCATGTAACGGTTTGGCTGTATAGAATAATGCATATAACTTGAATGGGCGGCTTGAAATGGCACATGTAAATCAGCGCGTTCAAAAGCACCGCGAGGCACTGCGCATGGCGGGGTTTCGTCCGGTTCAAATCTGGGTGCCTGACATGCGTCGCCCGGATTTCGCGGAGAAGTGCCGCCGCCAATGCCTGCTTGTGGCTCTGGCCGACAGTGCCGACACCTCCATGCAGCAGTTCATGAATGAAGCCTTGGTAGACGTGAGTGGCTGGACGGAATGATGCACGGCGACTTAGTGACCATCGCCATGCAAGGTGATTTTGGCAAGCCACGGCCCGCGCTTGTTATTCAGGCCAACCCGTTCAGCGAGCTTAGCAGCGTTACCGTGTTGCCTGTCACTAGCACACTTGTTGCCGCGCCCTTACTGCGTGTCACGGTTCAGCCGAGCACAGAGAACGGCTTGCAGAAGCCATCACAGGTGATGGTAGATAAGGCCATGACCATCAAGCGCGAGAAGGTAGGGCCTGCCTTCGGGCGCATCGACGCGCAAGCATTGGTGCAGGTTGAGCGTTCCTTGGCCATGTTCTTGGGATTTGGGAAATGAAAACAATCTACACCATTGCGGCCCTGGATTCCTTTGGCGCAATGATCGAGGTTTACGGTAAGCCGGAAAACGCTTGGTAATGAACTACTCCAACCAAGTCGCTAAGCGATTGGATGGAGTTTCGCAGGGCGTAAGCTCTGCCGCCGTCAGTTCCTGACGTGATTGGGGCGCGGTTGGCGTACCGAACAGTGCCCAATTCAAAACCACACGCGCGGATGCAGTGTCTCTCGGCTCGGTATGTCCGCAAGATGCACATCGATGCGTTCGTTCCGACAAGGACTTCTTTCGGACATGCCCGC
>JAJZUM010000171.1 GCA_021848605.1 Pseudomonadota bacterium
CTTCCCGAACTCAGAAGTGAAACCGCCTCGCGCCGATGGTAGTGTGGCCCCTGGCCATGTGAGAGTAGGTCATCGCCAAGCATCTATCCTAAAGCCGCCCCTCATAAGGCGGCTTTTTTTATGTGCTGAAAGAGAAAAATGTCTAATGCAGCTGTCCCGTGTCAGTGCGCATTGTTTTCGCAGAGATCTTATTTCTTTATAAGACCATTTGCTGACCATTTGACCACAAAAAATCATTCATGTAGTTTATTGATATAAGTCAATTATCTTTTTGTTAATTTATCTATATTGACCATTCAATATTGTGATGGAGCTTTCATATGCAATGGTCTTCCCTTTTAAAATCCTTATCGGTGAGCACGGCACTTGTTTTACTGACTGCATGTGGCGGTTCCGGTAGTTCTTCCACATCATCTTCAACTTCTACATCGACTTCCTCAACTTCACCCTATGTTGGACAGTACTCAGGAACTTATGGTAGTGGTAGTCAGTCCGGACAATGGACAGCGACTATTGATGCGAATGGCGCTATTTCTGGTACAGCAAACGGTCAATCATTTACGGGATCAGTTGATTCGAGTGGTAAGTTGACTCTCACCCCTGCATCTAATTCAAGTGGTCTTACGGGGAGTGCAAGTGGAATCATCAGTTCTTCAGGGGGCTTCTCTGCTACTTGGTCGTCAGGCTCTTCATCTTTTAGCGTGTCTGGTCAGAAAGTCGTTGCTTCCCAACCATCCCTAAGTGGTTTTGTTAAGGTCGGTTCATCGCCAGTCTCACAAGCAACGGTCGTAGTCTGGGCCTCCGGCTTAAGTTCTACGAGTGCGGCAACGCCCTTGGCAAAAACAACGACAGCTTCAGATGGTTCCTTCAAGCTCAACTATAACAACCTGAGTGATCATGCCTTAATTTATGTAACGGCCTATCAGGGGAGCGTGAACAATCAGGCGTCTAATCCAAATCTGCAAATGGTTGCTGCGGTTGGTTTTGCTGATTCGTCTAATCCACCACCCTCATCATTAACGGTGAATGAACTGAGTACGGTTGCGTTTGCACAGGTCTTTGCTGCGAATTATAACGCTTCAGGAGTCGTTAATGCTTCGTCGTTACAAATGAACACTGTTCAGGGATTGGTGAATACTCAGGGGATGATTCCAGCCTCGTTGACGGATTCCACCACCATTGGTTCGTTGAATTTACAGGCTAATATTCTCAATTCCTGTTTTACCACTGTGGCCAACTGTGCCCCAATTCTCCAAGCAAGTGGAAATGCACAGGACATATTCCTTGCCGTATTAAATTGGAATTTGAATGCAACACAGGTCTCATGGACGCAATTAGCTTCTAACTATAATGATTTAAACTACACACCAACAGCTAATCTCTCGAATGCTGCTCCTTTGATCTATACCTTTAAGTCATCCGCTTCTACACCTGCACAACTGATTCAACCGCGCTCTATGGTTATGGATAGCACCTGCGATGTTTGGGTGGGTAGTGATGTCAAGAATAATGGCTATGTGACCGAGCTGAATCCAAACATGCAACAAACAGTAGGCGTTGCCACCGGTACTCTGGGTGGTTCACAGTCCTTCAACCAGCCCAATCAGCTTGCGCTAGGAGATCAAGGATATATCTGGATAGCAGAAGCCGCGCCCTCGTCTGGAGCAAATTCTCCGCTGGACTTGTTGAAGCCGGCTACAAATGGGGTCACAATGACAACCTCGTCCGGTACCGTGTTAAGTCTTGCCAGCGATCCAACCCTGGGGGGCGTTGTATCGCTTGATTACTATGCAACGACAGGCTCTGCTGGGTATTACTTAACCATGCACCCCACTTCTGGGTTCTTTAATCCTTATATTCCATTAACTGGGCCTGGTCTTGTAGCGACAGATCCTTCAGGACGTATTTATACGGTCACCTACCCCGCAGGCACGACAAGTACAAATACGAATACGACATTAACTGTTGCACAATACACGTATACGCCGCCTGCTTCTTCAAGCGCTCAAGGCCAACTGACAGCAGGTCCCTCGTATAGCTTCATAGCAGCTGGAATACCAACCGCTGTCGCTGTTGATGCCAATCAGAATCTTCGTATGATTACATCTGATGGCGTTGAGCATCGCATTAGTTTTACCTCGACATCATTGCAGGATATTACATTGGTTGATGCGACGACGAATGCGCCAATGATTTTTAAAGGTGTTCAGGGCATGACCATGGATGCTTCAGGAAACGTCTGGATTGCAGAACATGATGCGGATCAAATTAGTGAACTTGCCGTCAAAACGACTGGTCCCGTTTCGATTGAACGGCGTATCTATCCATTACCTACAGGTGCTGCACCCGTTAGTGTTCTTGTTGATCCATGGGGTGATGTTTGGACCGCTAATAATGGAAATAATACCGTGAGCTTTTTGGCTGGAATTGCTGCGCCGACCGGCACATGTACCCCGACGGCAAGCAGTACGCCAACGGGCTCAAATACAGTGGCTCAACCACCAAGCACGGACGTTAACTGGAATCCAACGATTCAAACGAGTATGCCGGCTCCAACAACGGACAGTTACTCAAATTATGTTAACAGTTACTATTATTATTGGGGCTGGAATTTTATCTTAGGCTGAGGTGTTGGCGTTCTGGAACCGACCAAACGCGGTCGGTTCCTTCATGTATTGATTCAAAAATTGTTCTGGGTTGTTGATTCAGCTTTCATGTTCCAAAATACCCAGCATTTGACCTCGATTTGTCATATTGTTTCGGTACGATGGGCACCATCCAAGGATGGATGAGTGACCAAAGGATTGTTGTCATGCACAGGATGTTGCATAGAGTCTATTTGTGTTTATTTGCCCTGTTGTTTTCTGGATGTACTCTGCATCGCAATGTACCTGATGTTCGGCCTATGCCGATGGCTGATCTTTCCCTGCATGAACGCGGACAACCGTCTGAAGTTGTTTTTTGCAGAAATAAGCAATCAGAAAGCTGTAATGCTCAATCTTTACTGCATGTACGTGTTTCGACTATACCAATGACTACAACCACGCAAATGGATACCTATCAGGTCAATTTTGAGCGAGGTTCAGCAGCGTTGCAGCCAGGAGATTGTGATCGCTTGCATACATTGCAAGGCAGGCTGGTTTTAGTCGAAGTATCGACGGACTCATCAGGTAACCTATCGGCTAATGAGGATGTCGCTGCAGCGAGAATATCGCATGTTTTGGCGTGCTTGTCCTCAAGATTGAACATCTCGGTTCTCGATGAGCATCAGTATATTCGTTGGGCAAATGGGTTTGATATCGAGCATTCCAGACCTTGCTTGCAATGTTTTGTGCGTCTTGTTGTCGATCATGTGTTTAATCAAGGAGCTTTAAAATGAAGGGAAATCAATGGATGGTTCTTGGTCTTGTTCTTATGGCTGCATCCCCGACTGTTTGGGCGACAACCAATGATGTCTGGGCGCAGCAAGCCTATACCATGTTTCTGAATATGGCCACGGGCTATGTTGGTCGAAGTATCTGCATTGTTGGCGGAATGCTGGGTATGTTGTGGGCCATGGGCACGGGTAAACTTACCATGGCGCTTTTGGGCGTGGGTGGTGCTGTCTTTGGGGTTTTTTCGCCGACGTTAATCAACGCATTGTTTGGTGCAACACTGATTTAACCATTTTTCAAACTTAAAACCCGATTGCTTGAATGATTCCGGGGCTATCAATGGATAGCCCTTTAGGAGCCTTTTTTTCTGGAGTTTAGGGACATGGACGAACCCGTTTGTATTCCGCGCACTCTTGATGCGCCTCATTTATTTCTGTTTGTTGAAGTTGATACGGCTGTCATTTTTCTTGGAACTTTGCTGATTGCTGCATTATTCAGCATCTGGATTGCAGGGCCAATCGCATGGCTATTGGTCAGGTTTTATGTACGCCACAAGAACCAGGGGAGTCGAGGAGGCCTGATGCACCGGCTTTATTGGTACACCCCTTCTTCGTACTGGCTGTCTTCTCTGGCTAGTTCCAGTCGAAGGGAGTACCTTGGGCGATGAACATTGAGCGTCTCCTGCAGATTCGTGAGTCATTGCGCAAGCAGAATCATATTTGGTTGGGCGTTAGTCTGATTCTGGCATGTGCAAATCTTGGCCTGATTCTCGTCGTACTTAAAACAGAAGGTCATGATCGTGTGGTTATGGTGCCAACTGAAATATGCCATAAGTTCTGGGTTGGACGGAATGATGTTGATCCAGCCTATCTCGAGGACATGGCCGTTTATTTCGCTGAGCGCGTACTGACTTATAACCCTGATAGCCTTGCAGCCCAATTGAATGCAGTGATTCCTCTGATGGATCCAGCTTATATCCATGATCTTCAGAAACAACTTGAAGATCAGGTGACGAGGGTTCATCAGCAGAAAATCAGTAGCAGTCTGTTTATTCAGTCCGTACATGTACGTGGTAAGCATGTCGATATGCACGCAATTCTGATGCTTACCGTAGAGAAGGAGGTCATTCAGGAAACACCGGCCAACGTAACGATTCAGTTCAGTGATCGGGAAGGGCGTATTTATATCCAGTCGTTCCAGACCGATTTGCAGGGAGATCAAACCCTATGAATTTCTATCTGATTGTTTGTTTACTCGTTTTCTCAGGGATGGTTCGTGCACAGGAACTGGTTGACGTTGAAGATGGTGGAAGCTACCAATGTTCCATCTCGGCAGAAGATACGACTCGCATTGCTGTTCGTGGCGACCGTATTCGTCATGTGTATGGCAGTGATCAGGCTCTTTCACTGCATATCGATAATGATCAGGGCGATGTTTACATACATCCGTTGCCTGGTATGCACACAACTGAACTTTTTATTGCAACCGAACACGCTGGTACCTTTGCACTCCATTTGAATATCCGCAACCAGGAAGGAGATGGTCTTATTCTCGTTCCAAAACGTATGAGTATGGATCATCTTCAAAGACAAGTCTGGAAAAGTTCAGATACTAGGGTTGACCATATTCGGCAGGTTATCGTTGCGCTTTTGAATCATGAGTCCGAAGTCGAGGAGGTGCAAACAGCCTTGCAGCATCCCTGGCGTGAAGTCAGTGTGAAAGCCATCAAACGCATTGAGTCCCATGGACTCGTTGGTGAGGTCTATTTACTCAGGAATGAGACATTAAAACCTCTTGAGTTGAAAGAAGCGCAATTTCAGCAACTTGTTCCTAATATTCGTGCCGTGTCTCTTCTTGATCGTCACCTGGAGCCATCAGCCACGACTCAACTGATTGTTGTTCGGAGTGATCAACCATGACTCCAGAAAGAAAAACTAAGCGAAAACAATGGATCATGGTGGTTGTTGTGTTGGCGGCAGTGGTCTTAGTCATCGTTATTGGTCTTAAAGTCTCGGATCCCTATGGCCAATCAGCCAAATTTTCTCAGGCAAGATCTGCAAAACCACCTTTTTCTTTGCCTTTGGATACGATTCATCCTGAACAGCAATGGCTTAACCAGGGA
>JAJZUM010000172.1 GCA_021848605.1 Pseudomonadota bacterium
AGGTGCTGGAGATGGCTCGACCTGAACGGATGCAGCCTGTCGTTCCACTTCCGTCTTTTGCGTTTTCACGATCGTTGCAGCAACCGGAGCAGGCGCAGGGATGTCGTCGCCTGAGACATGCCAAGGCATGGACAAGTGACGTATGGGTGTATGGTCCAGTCCACAAGTAAGTTGACGGGCGGGTGGATGCAGCAGAGCGGTGTTTTGGGCTGTGAATAATGCACGATCAACCAGGTCATGCCAGGCCCGATCGGGCTCAATCTTCAACACAGCGCTTAACCAGCGCATGTGTTTCCAGGCGTCAGAGCCGGATCGCATCAGGCAGGCACTGGCCCTGTTGGCAGCAATCACCAGAAGTTGTGGTCGGGAAGACCAGCGCAGTACCTGTTCGGTATCTCCATGCCCCATAGCGAGCAGACTGCGAAAATCGACTGCATGTTTTTTCTCAAGAGTCTGTAGGAGCAGAGGTACCGGCGTTTGCCATTGCGCCCAGCGTCCACTCAAGTCGTACAATGTGGCGCCAAATAATCTGCGCTCAGCAAGGTGAGACGGACGGTTGCCGAGAACGGCCTTGGTCAGCTGAGCAATAGGTTCAGGATCGTGCCAGATCAGATGCCAGGCTGTCTGGTTGAACAGCAGTGCAGCCAGCCAGATTTCTTCATTGGGTCGAATGTTCTGCTGAACTGCCCAATACTGGGCAAGTTCGGCGGCCAGAAGAGACTGGGCGAGCAGACATTGCAATCGTTCGGAGCGGACGGACGATTCGTCAAGAACCGGCAGGTTATCCAGCGCCTTGCTGACACCATTCTGACCGAGGATACCCAAGACCTGTTCCAGTGACTTTGGATGTAATCCATCAAGATTGTCTTTGCGTGCCTGCAGGCTTTTAAGCGATTCCCGATACAAATGCTGAACGGCAACAGGATCCCTCGAAATGGACATGGCAAGATCCACGAAGGATCGACGCTCATCCTTGATGATCTGTCGGTGCCGCTGAAGATCTGGTGCTAGAATGGGTAAGGACTGTCGAGTCCAGAGTCCAAGATCATAATCTGCCACAATTGGGCCCTCATCACCTGATGGATGCAGTTTAGTCCAACAGTGTTATCGATGCCTGATCCGGGACAAATTATGATGGATCTATCCTTAAGTCATGAAAAGGAATCTATGCGTATTCTCTATCCTGAAATCGGAATTTATGAGCAAAACATGCTTGATGTTGGGTCTGGTCATCGACTGTACATCGAGCAGTCTGGAAATCGAAAAGGTATACCGGTGCTTTTTGTCCATGGGGGTCCTGGCGGAGGTTCCCAACCTTGGCAGCGGCGTTTCTTTGATCCGGAGCGCTACCGTATCATCCTGTTTGATCAGCGTGGTTGTGGTCGAAGTCTGCCGCATGCGTCCCTGGAGGACAACCATACCTGGGCGCTTGTTGACGACATGGAACGGATACGTAAGGCTTTGGGTATTGAACAATGGCTGCTTTTTGGTGGCTCTTGGGGTTCCACACTGGCACTTGCTTATGCCGAGACTTATCCGGAGCGAGTGCTTGGTCTGATTCTTCGGGGTGTTTTTCTTTGCCGCAACCGTGATATCGATTGGTTTTATCAGGATGGAGCCAGTCGGATTTTTCCCGATGCGTTCGCCGATTTTGTCCGTCCGATTCCCGAGGCAGAACGACATGATTTGTTATCGGCCTACTATCGCCGCCTGACTAGGACGGATGAACTCCAGCAAATGGCCTGTGCCAAAGCCTGGTCGGTATGGGAAGCGGTATGTTCGACACTTGCGCCGAGCACCCATTTAGTCGAGCAGTTTGCTGAGCCACATCGAGCGCTTGCCATGGCCCGGATCGAGGCGCACTATTTCATCAACAACAGCTTTCTCGAGTCTGATCAGCTAGTTGCCAATGCGTATCGTTTGACATCGATCCCCGGTATCATCATTCATGGTCGTTATGATATGGTTTGTCCGCTGGACAATGCGCTGGCGTTGCACCGGGTCTGGCCTGAGGCACAGCTCAATATTATCCGGGATGCCGGCCATGCAGCCAGCGAACCTGCCATCGTTGATGCCTTGGTACACGCCACGGATCAAATGGCGAGTGAATTGGAAAAAATACTTTAAAATCGGACCCGGAAGATTCAGCTAGAATCTTGCTTGGTCTTATCAATGAGGATGTACACATGTTGAAGCGTTTGATGGGGGTTTTGCTGTTTGGAATCTTGCTGATGGCGGGCGCACACGCAGATAGTGGCTTTGTCGAAGGCAAGGATTATACCTTGCTGAGCAAACCTTCCCCAATGGTTTTGGGTCATCAGGTAGTCGTTCAGGAGTTTTTCTGGTACGGTTGCCCGCATTGTTTTCATCTTTTGCCTTTTCTGGATGCCTGGCAAAAAAAGCAGCCCGCCTGGGTTCGTTTGGAACTGGTGCCAGCGGCACTGACACCCTTGTGGCAAATCGATGCGCGAGCCTTCTATGCTGCACAGGCACGGGGTGTTGCAACCAAACTGCATAATGTCCTGTTCCACTCCATTCACGGTGATGAGTCAACGAATTTGGTCAATGACCCGCAGGCCATTGCCCGATTCTATGAGAGTCATGGCGCAGGGCCGCATTTTCTGGATCTGATGAACTCCATGGTGATTTTTGGCAAAGTCAATTATGCTGCTGAACAAGCACGTAATGACCAGATCGAAGGTGTGCCTAGTCTGGTTATTGATGGCAAATATCTGGTGGATTACCATGCCGGAGAGCCGGAGCGGATGTTGCAGGTGGTTGATTATCTGGTACACATGGAACATGCATTGGTGCACTAGGAGGCTGTGTGCTTGAGGAGGGCTTCAACTGGCTCAAAGGGCTTCGGCAGCGTCTTGATCCCCGCGTAGAAGGTTCAGTGCGGGGCGGGCAGATGTTGAGTCCTGAGCCAATTCCTTCGGGTCGGCTTCGACTGACGAGTTTCAATATGCAGGCGGGTATGGCCATGACGCATTACAGTCATTACCTGACGCGTTCATGGCGCCATGTCTTCCCCCCCCAAACTGCAACCCGCACACTGGAGCCTATGGCAGCCTTGTTGCGCCATAGTGACCTGGTTGCCATTCAGGAAGTTGATGCGGGTTCATTGCGCTCCGGCTTTATCAACCAGTTGTCGCATCTTGCCCAAGAGGCGGGTTTTTCCTATGCCTACCAACAGGTAAACCGTGATCTTGGTCATCTTGGGCAATACGCCAATGGGCTTCTGGCGCGTTGGCGGCCCGCTCAGGTCGAGCAACATCAACTGCCGGGTTTACGGGGTCGTGGGGCGATCATGGCTCGTTTCCAAATGGCAGGTCAGGATATTGTCATTGTCAACATGCATCTTGCCTTGACAGGGCGGGGCCGATGGCATCAGCTTGCCTATATGCGCAGCTTGTTGGATGAACGTGTTCCCACCGTACTTATGGGAGACCTGAATTGTTCTCACGCTGAACTACTTGAGTCTCCGTTGGGAGATATGGCCTGGCAATGGACCTACGGACCATTGGATACCTATCCGAGCTGGCGGCCGGTCCGGAGACTGGATCATATCTTGGTATCGCGCCATTTTCGCATTGAACGGGTTGATGTGCCTGATCTGCGTCTTTCCGATCACCGGCCCGTTTGTATGGAGCTGGAATTTCCGAGTACAACTTTAGCAAATCTGCATGCTGGGGCATAAATATGGCCGCTCAAACCGAATCAGAACGCTGGCGCGAAAAGTATTTAGCACTGACTGAGCGTATTGAAGAGCGTGAGGCTGTTTTACGGCGAGGTATTGTTTGTGTCAGCCTGGCTGTGGATAACATGGATCCGGCTCTGGAGCAGCGATTAAAAAGTTTGCGGGAGCGTCTACGCGGCAACTGGGAAACGGCTGAACTTGCTGAACTTGTTGATGTCATTGAGCAGCAGGTACGGCTTCTGGATGAACGTCGTAGTCAAGATCGGGGTCAGATGCATGAACAGTTTGGCCGCATGGTGGCATTGCTTGAGCCATTGGGTTCCGATCGCAAGAGTCGCAAGTTGATTGCCGGACTGGCGACGCAAGCGGAGCACGTCGATCTTGATTTACCCCGTTTTCTGACCGAATTTCTTTCGGTTTTTGATCAGTTGATTGAGGGTTTTGTGCAGCAAGGGCATGGCGGTAGCCAGCCTGGTCTGCTCAAAAGATTGTTTGGTTCCAAAAATCAGTCTGAACCACGGGCAGATGTTTCAGAAGAATCTCCAGCAGTCACTGAGACCGAAGCCAGTGTCATAGAGCCGGTGGAATCACGCTCCGAAGAGTCGCAATCTGAGGTCGCTCAGCGCATCGCTGATGTACTTTTGGGAGTTCTGGAACAACTCCAGTCAGAAAGTCCGGAGCAAGTTTCACAGCTCCAGGATCGTTGCCGGAATACAAAAGCTCTGGAAGAGATGCCGGAACTGTTGCAGGAGACCTTGCATGTCCAGCAGACCCTTGCAGTTCAGCGCGCCAGGGAAACAGAAAACTTTCTACTTGCACTCAGTCAGCGACTGGTTGATGTGTACCGATTTCTGGCGGGTGAGCAGGACCGACGTACCAAAGCTGCCGAGGAGGTCGGAAGCTTTGACAGCCACGTGCGCGATGAAATCAACGAACTGCGTACCCAGGTACAGGCAGCCAGCAATTTGCCTGACTTGAAGCACACCATCGAACTCAGGGTACAAGGTATCTTGCAATTGGTTGACCGTTATCGCATTCAAACCGAGTCCTCTGGCCGTAGTCTGCATACGGAAGTTCAGGAGCTTGAGGCGCGTTTGAAAAGGATGGAAAAGGAGAGTGCCCGGCTTAGGGAGATGGTGCGCAATGAACACAAGCGTGCCTTGCTGGATGCACTTACCGGTGTGGCCAATCGTCAGGCCTTGCAGGATCGCAGCCGCCAAGAGTATCAGCGTTGGAAGCGTTATGGCAATCCTCTTTCGCTGATCATGGTTGACGTCGATTTTTTCAAAAAAATAAATGATCGTTTTGGTCATCTGGCAGGAGACAAGGTTCTGGTGAAGGTGGCCCAGACATTGAATGGGCAACTCAGACAAACCGATTTCATGGCACGGTATGGGGGTGAAGAGTTCGCTATTCTTCTGCCACAGACTCAACGAGAAGAGGCTATGCAGGTTGCTGAGAAATTGCGGCAACACGTACAGGATGCTCCTTTCCATTTTTCGGGTGAACCGGTCAAGGTGACCTGCTCAATGGGTGTGGCTGAGCTTCGGGAGGGTGACAGCTGGGAGCAAGCCGTAGATCGTGCTGACCAATGCCTGCTTCGTGCCAAGCAGGAAGGACGAAATTGTGTTCGCGCTGATGCCTGAATGAAATCCTGCTACAATCGGCTTTTGCTGGCGATCAGGTGGTGAACGATGTCCAATTCCAAGCGTCCGGTTTTATTGCTGGTTTTAGATGGTTGGGGCTATAGCGAGGATCGTCGCTATAACGCCATTGCCTAGGCTAATGTACCTGTC
>JAJZUM010000173.1 GCA_021848605.1 Pseudomonadota bacterium
AGCGCACTATCGTGAGTTGATGGGGAGGCGCTTTGCTGATTGGCGTGAGACCTGTGAAAGTAGCGCGGCTTAAAAATGGAAGAGATGGATTTTTTCATCCTGGATAAGTTAACCTGACAATACCGGCAGAAACAAAAACGCCCAACTGAGAAGAGTTGGGCGTCAATGAATGGTGGCCAGGGGCGGAATCGAACCGCCGACACGCGGATTTTCAATCCGCTGCTCTACCGACTGAGCTACCTGGCCACAGGAGGTGCGTATTAAAGCCGTTCCAACTAAACTCGTCAAGCACTTTTAAAACCCTATGGTTTTGGTGGAACATACCCTTTAGGACGATCATAATCTGCATTATCCAGGAATTTTTCTAATTGCTCAGCAAGGAATGTCTGTGTAGATGATTCCATCACATTAAGATGATTTTCATTAATCAACATGGTCTGGTGTCTTAACCACTCTTGCCATGCCTGTTGGGAAACCTGCTCAAAAATTTTCTGGCCTCGAGGCCCCGGAAAAGGTGGCATGACCAGACCTGGCAATTCTTTCTGATATTTTCGGCATAGAACCTGACGTGTCACGGCTAACTCCTTGAGGATACGGGCAACAGGGGACGGAACAGCAACCGATGGCTGTTGTGGATAGGCGTAAGCATACCACAGCGAGTCGACATCCCCTACGCTTAGCCATGATGTCACTCCCCATAGGTACCAGTCGAGCTGAAAATGACTGAACCGGTGCTGCAGACGTCCCATAAATGGCGGCCTGTCACCTGAAAAAACAACATGATCCCAAGGATCTTCATAAAGTTCCGTCCACTCCGGCAACTCGGGAAATACATACAAGCCAGGCCAAATCCCTTGTCCCGGACGACGAATGAGCAGAGCCCTGCCCGCACCGTCATGAACCAGCAAAGCATGACGACGCCTTAGGGGCACTGCTTTTACAGCTTTGGGCGTAGGTAGGTCTTGAACCAACCCCTGGACCAGTGCCTGACAGCCATCTGCCACAGGGCATAAATCACAACGGGGCTGGTGTGATGTGCAAACTATAGCACCCAAGTCCATCATGACCTGACCATACTCGCGTGCGTGGTGCTCAGGCGTATAGGTCTCGGCAAGTTGCCAAAGACGCTTCAGAAACGCGCTGCTGCCTTTAGGATCCGTTACGGCATGCCAGCGCGCCAGAAGACGTTGGACATTTCCATCCAGAATGACGCCGCGCCGGTTCATTCCCAAAGCCAAAATTGCACCAGCGGTCGAACGACCAATTCCGGGTACTTTGATCCACTCCTCTAGGGTAGCCGGAAGTCCACAACCATATTCCTGGACAACATAACGTGCCCCGTTGTGCAACAGATGAGCGCGGCGGTAGTAACCCAGACCAGCCCAATAAGGTAAAACTTCTTCAATCGGCGCTGCAGACAAGGCATGGATTGTCGGAAATCGATGCATAAATCGTTCGAAATAGCGAAGAACCGTTGAGACCTGAGTCTGTTGCAGCATGATCTCGGAGACCCAAACAGAATAAGGGGTAACGTGCTGCTGCCAGGGCAGATCCTTGCGACCAGAGCACTCATACCAGGCTAACAGACGCTCAACCCAGTATTCCCGGGTATCTGCTGGTATGGATTTTACCAACGCAGGGCTTCCTGATACGTTAGATAGGCCAGCACCCAAGCCAGAAGCAATGGCCAGGCAACAGCCAACAACGTGTAAAAACGGCTGCGAGATTCATGGTAAAGCGTCACCACCGTCGAAAGACATGGTGTATATACCAGAGTAAAAACCATAAAACTCAACCCCTGAGCCAGGGTCAAACTATGCCGCAAATGCTGTTCCAGTCCATGCCCTTGCAGATGATAAATCACAGCCAACGAACCCAAAACAATTTCTTTGGCAACAAAACCAAAAATTAGCGTCAAGGTCAGGTTGTCGTCCAGACCGATGGGCTGCATGATCGACTGAGTCCAATGCCCGACCCAGGCTGCCCAGGAGGCATGTTCGCCAGCCCCCCATGGCAAATGAGTCATTAACCAGACCATCACCACACCAAGAGTAATAAAGCGTGTTGCTCTACGCAAAAAATGGCCAACTTCATGCCAGGCTCGCAGCACCATCATGCGCATGGTTGGCAAACGATACGGCGGCATTTCCAGAATAAAGGGTTCACTGGATGCGTAAAAACGACGAAATAAAAGAGCCGTCAACATAGCGGAAGCGATACTGGTCAAATAAAGACCAAAAAGTACCAAAGGCGCCTGATGCGGACCAAAAAGCACCGATGCGATGAAGACAAAAACCTGCAAACGCGCCGAACACAAAGACATGGGAATAATCAGCATAGTCAACAAACGCATCGCCCGGCTTCGCATCACCCGCGTGCCCATCAAGGCCGGGACGTTACATCCAAAGCCCATGAGTACCATCACAAACGCCCTACCATCAAGGCCGAGGCGTTGCATCAAAGCATCAAGCAAAAATGCCGCTCTGGAAAAATAGCCAGTATCTTCCAGCAACGCCATAAACAGAAAAAAAAGAATAATTAGGGGCACAAAGGACGCCACAGTTGCCAAACCGTCCCAGACACCATCAAGCAATAGCCCCTGCACAAAACCACTTCCAGACCATGTTGCTGGCCAAAAATGAAACAGGGGTTGTAAAATCTGAGATTTGACAAGATCCATCGACGATGCAAGCACGTCCTGAATGGGTGTTCCCAGTGCATAAACACCTTGAAACATCAGGTAAAGCATGAGCAAAAACAAAGGCAGACCCAACCATGGGTGCAAGAACAAGCGATCCAGTCGCTCGGTAAGATCAGCATCAGCTTGTCTGGGAACCTGAATGTAACGATCCAAAACCGACAGTTCTAAAGTCAATGCCTCTTCACTTGGCAAATGCGCAAAGAAACCCTGATGAACTGCTTTGGGTGTCAACCCACTAAGAATGGATGCCAACGTAGGCTCAATCTGGTTTAAGCCTGTTCCTTTTTTTGCCGACAACGCCAGCACGGGTATCTCCAGGTAGGCAGCCAACCCATCCAGATCGACATGAATACCACGCTGCTGTGCTTCATCATGCATATTCAACACCAACAAAACAGGAATACCCAAATGCTGTACCTGCAGTACCAGGCGAAGCTGACGCAACAATTGCGATGCATTAACCACCAGAATCAGAGCATGAACATCCTGCGTAGTTAGAAAAGTCTGCACAACTTTTTCATCATCTGAATAGCCGCGCAGATCATAAATACCCGGCAGATCAACCAATTCGACCAAATCAGGGCCGACCATCAAACGTGCCCGAAGCAGATCAACCGTAATGCCCGGCCAGTTTCCAGTTTTAGCCATTGATCCGGTCAAACGGTTAAAAAGTGTCGACTTGCCGGTATTCGGCATCCCGACCAGAACTACCCTTTTTTTCACTTAGTACACCTGCACAGCCTGCGCATCAAGTCGGCGCAACATGAGATCAGTGGTTCCAACCCGCACATGTATCGGACCTCCCCAGGGGGCAATCCGAATCAATTCAATTTCCTGATCGAAGCCTAAACCCATCGCCATAAGACGTGCTTTCAAACCATCTTCAACACAAAGCCGACTCACACGCGCCTTCTCAGAGACCCGCATATCGGCCAGGGTCCGTACCAGGACATGGGCTTGAGTGTTCATAGCACCTCAATCGCAAATAAGAATAGTTATCATTATCAATCAGTGCCCTTACATTTTACAACTCATTTTTTGGGGATATTGAAATATTTAGTTGATCCAGATCAGACGAATTTTATTTCAGAAAAACTAAATAACAAGCAAAGAATAATCAATTATACAAATATATTAAAACTTTTTATTCTAAGCTTATAACCAATTTAAAGGAGGCGTCTCCATGAATACCATTCAAAAAATCCTGCCAGGATTTCTGGTTATGAACCTTCTGCTTGCCGCCGCACTCGCTATCAGTCATGTGCACTGGTTTAACCATCTTGGCATGAGCATGCTAACCCTTTCGATTCTGATCGGTGCCATTGTCGGCAATATCTTTCCTGACATCCATCGGCATGGCACAGCCCCGGGCATTCAGCTGGCCCAGCAAAACATGCTACGCTGGGGGGTCGCTCTTTATGGTTTCAACCTTAGCCTGCATGAGATCCTTCAGGTCGGCCCAGCTGCCATTCTGATTGACATCATTATGGTTACCGGCACACTACTCCTCGGCTGGATTATTGGTGTGCGCTATTTCAAAATGGATCCACAGACCGTCCTGCTAACTTCGGCGGGCAGCGCCATTTGTGGAGCTGCTGCCGTTGTGGCCACAGAACCGGTTCTGGAGGCTCCTGCCCACAAAACGGCTGCAGCCGTGGGAACTGTTGTGCTCTTTGGCACCCTTGCCATGGTGGTTTACCCTATTTTGGAACATGTTCTAGGTATTAATCATGACTTGTTTGGTATCTATACAGGCTCGACCGTACACGAAGTTGCCCAAGTCGTTGCCATTGGCAAAACAATTGGTGGACACACCGCAGACACCGCTGTCATCGTCAAGATGATCCGTGTGATGTTTCTGGCACCGTTCCTGCTGATTGTTGGTCGACTATTCACTCAAAAGACCCATCATGGTGAGACTGTCAAGGCCAAGGCGCCAACATTCGCCATTGCCTTTATCATCATCGCACTGATTCACCCCTACCTGCACCTTCCTGAGGCTCTCGTTCAAGCCATTCAGCAACTGGATATTTATTTGCTGGCGATGGCCATGGGGGCGTTGGGCGTTCACACAACCTTGGAGAAACTGAAAAAAGCCGGAAAAGATGCGATCACCTTGGCAAGCATACTTTTTCTCTGGTTAATGATCGGAGGTGGATGCATCAACGCGATCGTCCAACACCTGGTGCATCATGCCTCGATCAGCTGACGCTCTTTCAGCCAAACCGACAAGGGGGTATGCGGCAGGACCTGAACCGTCCTGTCGCCTTTGGACGATTGCAGCTGAAGCAGGATATTCCACCACTCTTCCGATATACGTTCCATTTGAATCTGACCGTTGTGTCGAAAAAACACAAAACAACGAGCTGCTTCCAACGCCTCAAGATCAGAACCTTCAAGCCATTCTGGCCAGTTCCAAACGGTTTTCAACAATGAAACATCAGACCTCAGAGAACCCTGCGAAGCCAACAATGTGCTGCTCAGCCAGGTTCGTTGCATACACAGATCCCAACGTACCAGATCAGCCACCCAGGGAGCCTCGGCAAAAGCTTCCTGACCATCAAGCCATTCCGGCAAATCATGACCTTGCAGCATCAGATTGGGTTCAATCGCAAGGGTACGATCAACATAAGTCAGCAGCATGGCCTGCAAAGTTGCTTCATCAAATACCTTTTTAAACGAGTGTACTGCC
>JAJZUM010000174.1 GCA_021848605.1 Pseudomonadota bacterium
TTCACGGGAGCTTGGTCTTGATCCCTCATGGGTCTTTGGGCTGATTCGACAGGAGAGCCGTTTTGTGGTGGTTGCACACTCGGGTGTTGGTGCGGGAGGACTTATGCAACTGATGCCTCAGACCGCACAATGGGTAGCCAACAGGATGGGCTTGCGTTATCACGCTGGCATGGTCAACGAAGTCGGCGTCAATGCCCAGTTGGGAACCTATTATTTGAAACATATTCTCGATATGCTCGGTGGTAATCCGGTGTTGGCGACCGCTGCTTACAACGCAGGTCCTCGACGGGCTCGAGCTTGGCAGGAGTCTCATCCTATGGATGCAGATGTCTATATTGAAACGATTCCTTTTGCTGAAACACGTGACTATGTCAAGAAAGTTATGGCGAATGCAGAGCATTATGCCCAGTGTCTTGAACCAAACCATGATATGGTTTTAAGGCTGACCGAAATACCAGCTGTAGGACAAAATCCTTTGAACGGACCTTAAGGATAGGAAGATATGCGACAGTCTGATGCCGAACTAAGTCGTTCCAGGATGCCTGAAAAACTCATTGGTAAGCATCCCGAGCGTTTTGCGCACAGCCCCAACTGGCGGGATGGCGTGTTTCATAATCTTGATGAGGGTGACCGGGATACACGCTCCATTCTTCGCTGGCTACGAACCAGAAAGCCACAGCCCTGGCCGAAGTGGCTGGAAAATGAACATTGTGATGAACCGGTGGATCGATTGAGTGAATCAATCGCAGATTGGTCGGTACACTTTGTGAATCATGCAACCGTTTTATGGCAACTTGGGCCTTATAATCTTTTGACGGATCCGGTTTGGTCCATGCGGGTCAGTCCCTTTCGCTGGATTGGACCCCGACGTATCAGGTCGCCTGGAATTGCTCTTCAGGCACTTCCATCCATTGATTTAATCCTTCTAAGTCACAATCATTATGACCATATGGATCTGGATACCTTGTCCTATCTGCATGAACGGGATCGCCCTTTGATTTTGACTGGTCTTGGGAATGGTTATTATTTGCGCCGGCGAGGCATTATGCACGTTCATGAGCTCGACTGGTGGCAACAGTGTGACTGGAACGGCCTAAAGGTGCATTATGTCCCTAGCCAACATTTTTCTGGGCGAGGTGCAGGAGATCGAAATCAGGCCCTTTGGGGTGGTTTTGTCGTGGATACAGCGGCAGGCGCAGGGTATTTTGCTGGAGATACAGGCTGGGGAAGTCATTTTGAAGTGATTGCCAGAAAGTGGGCTGGCTTCAGATTAGGCCTATTACCCATTGGTGCCTACGAGCCGCGCTGGTTCATGAGGTCCGTTCATATTAACCCAGCGGAGGCCGTTCAGGCTCATAAACTACTTGGCATTCAGACGTCTGTGGCCATCCATCATCGAACATTTCAGCTGACTGATGAGATGGTCGATCAGCCTGCTCTGGATTTGGCCGATTCCCTTAAACATGAGGGTGTTGCACCCGATGCTTTCTGTGTTTTGAACGAGGGGGAACGCAGGATCATTCGTTAATTTTTGTATTTTGTTACAATTGCGTTATGCGTTTAAGGCTGTTTGAGCATGACAATTGCGTTAAGTGAAGTACTATTGATCAAGTGTATTCATTTCATCTTGGATCAGACAGGGACGTTGCATGCGTCAAATTCTATGGATCATAGCGTTTCTTGCAATTTTGCCAGTTCGCGCTGAATCGGAAGATGCAACCCCTTGGGTACCTCCCGGTTCTGCGCTTGTGGTTGAGGCGCTTAGCTTGATTGGAACCCCCTATCGATATTCTGGAGAGGATCCTTCCGATGGTTTCGATTGTTCAGGCCTGATGTCGTTTATTTTCAAGGATGCTCTGGGTGAAGATATACCACATTCGGCAGCGCAACTCTTTCATTGGGGCACCACAGTTGATCGCCAAGATATTCAGGCAGGTGATTTGCTCTTTTTCAGCACGCACCATGGACGTATTTCTCATGTGGCGCTTTATATCGGTAACGGTCAGTTTGTACACGCACCTAATACAGGCGCCACTGTTCGCATAGATCGACTGGATAGCAGTTATTGGCAACGTGCTTTTCGAGGTGCTCGTAGGCTCGTATCCAATAATCTTGCCATGCAGCTTCCCGAGATTCCCAGTCGTGCCAGCCTTCCTTAGTATTCTTTTATTCCTTGTTTGACTTGCATCAATCCCCACTTTGAATCTGGCGTTATGCTTGCGCTTGTGCCTGAGAGGGAGGTGTGAGATGGTGAGCGGTGGAATGAGCATGCATGATAAGGTTGTATTCTATGTGCGGCAGGATTTTAGCGACAGTTCCTCGGAATCTGTGGCTCGGAAACTGAGTATCAGTGATCGGACATTGCGACGCCGCCTTGCTGCCGAAGGATTCAGTTTTCAGGAGATCGTTAGTGCACTGCGCTATGAACAGGCCCAGAAAGCGCTGGCGTCAACGCAGCTGAGTATTGGAGATATTGCACGATTCCTTGGCTACAGTGATGCCTCAAATTTTGGCCATGCGTTTCGTCAATGGAGCGGGATGTCTCCGAGGCAATATCGCAAACAGGCCCCAAGACCCTCGGCTATGATGACTGCAGCACATCATTCAGCTGTGGGGATGATCGGAATGTAATTTGCATTGCTGTCGTAACAATCCCCTCTTATGATTCGTTAAGTCGGGGGGAAGTCCTATGTGGTCGGATAAAAGTGTGTTGATAACCGGGGCAACAGGGCGACTGGGTTCGGAGTTTGCCAGACAGTTGGCGCAAGAAGGGGCCAAGCTCTTTCTGGTTGCTCGAAACGAGTCCCGATTGCAGCATCTTACCCGGCTGGTGCAAGGTCGCGGTGCGGCCTGGGCAGAGTTCCTTTCTCTTGATTTGAGCGAGATGAATGCTGCCGATGACTTGTTTGCAGAGACACGCCTTAGGGGATTGGCCATTGATGTCCTGATTCAGTGTGCCAGTATGGCACAGTGGGGTGATTTTCTTGATGAGCCAGAGCAGGATGCCGAGCTCAGCCTCATACAAAACATTATGACAACAACGCGCCTGACTCGTCTGTATGCCCAAGAAATGGTCGACCGATCTGCTGAAGGGATCATTCTATTGACATCAGGTGTGTTTGCTTTCCAGCCGGTACCAGGGGTCGCAGAGCTTGCGGCTTGCAAGGCCTATATCCAAAGCCTTGGAGAGGCACTTGCCGAAGAGTTCAGGGAATCAGGTGTTCGGTTAACGGTCTTAGCTCCGGGTGGTTTGCCTGGGGCCATGGGAGGGGGATCGAATGGACGCACGCAGAATACTGCCCCAGAAGTGGTTCGGGCAGCTCTTCAAGGTATTGAACGGGGTTTGAGTGTGGTGATCCCGGGCAGGGCTACACGTGCTGGGGTGCTTGCCACCCGACTGGTTCCAAAGAGATTGGTGGGTCCAATGATGCGCAAGCGTCTTAAATCATCGCTGACACGGCATTAAGCTATACTGGAACCGGGGTGTTGCATAGGATCATGATGTGCTGAAGCGTATTGATGTGCGCTATTTGCGGGTGGGCATGTTTGTTCAGGAGTTTTGTGGCTCCTGGATGGAGCACCCATTCTGGCGAAGCAAGTTTGTTTTGAAAAATGAAAAGGATTTGCAACGTATTGTTGCCAGTTCCATCCGTGAAGTCTGGATTGATTCCAGTAAGGGGCTTGATGTCGCCGAGGAAGCAAATGCCGAGACATATACCGAAGAACAGTCTGAGCAGTTCATTGATCAGACCCTTGCTGAGGCGGCTGCTCCCCAGAAAGCTGATTTAGAGCGGCGCAGCTTCAAGGATGAGGTTGATCAGGCTTATCAAATTTGTCAGCGAGCTCATGCAGCAGTGCGGGAGATGTTCCAGGATGTGCGCATGGGTAAAGCGGTTGATGCAGACCAAATGCAGCCCTTGGTCGAAGAAATATCCCATTCTGTTCTTCGTAATCCCGGTGCTATCATCAGTCTTGCCCGTCTTAAAAATCAGAATGAATACACGTACATGCACTCGGTTGCGGTTTGTGCGCTGATGTCGGCATTGGCGCGACAAATGGAGCTTGATGAACCCATGATCTATCAAGCCGGCATGGCCGGCTTGCTTCATGATCTCGGCAAGGCAATGATTCCAAACGAAATTCTAGACAAACCTGGAAAGCTGACTGATGCTGAGTTTGAAATCATAAAATCGCATCCGGCTGAGGGGCACCGACTCTTGCTTGAGGGACGTGCTGTCGGAGCGATTCCTCTTGATGTGTGTCTGCATCATCATGAAAAAATGGATGGTTCAGGATATCCGCATCGTCTTACTGGAGAACAGATATCGGTGTTGGCGCGCATGGGAGCCATTTGTGATGTCTATGATGCCATTACTTCGGACCGACCCTATAAACGTGGCTGGAACCCAGCTGAAGCACTTCGCAAGATGGCTGAATGGAGCAAGGGACATTTTGATGAGCGGCTTTTCCAATTGTTTGTTAAAACCATTGGTATTTATCCTACAGGTTCACTGGTGCGCCTCCAGAGTCAACGTCTGGCCGTGGTTATGGAGCAGACCGATCAGCAGTTGCTGAAACCTAAGGTAAAAGTATTTTTTTCAGTACGTCAGCATAAAAATATCTCGCCACTGGAACTCAATCTTAGTGATGCTGACTGCGATGACAAGATTATTGGACGTGAAAATCCCGATGATTGGAGGTTTGGACGCCTTGAGCATCTTTGGGCGGGCCGGGAGATCATGATTTAGGCCATTTGTGAAGGGGGTAGAACGACAGTGACCGAAGCAGCAGCAATGAATGGTGTGGCCGTGGTTGTGCTTGATGCAAACCACTTGGTCAGCTATGCGCATATACCTCCGGTATGGCCTGAAGTACTCTCGATAGGTTCAAACATTGATCAGTGGTTTGGCAGTAGTCTTGAGGCTGATCAAAATCGCCTTTTGTGGCGACGGGTTGAAAGTGGTCGCCCATGGCAAGGTATGCTTCATATCAAGGGTTGGGGACAGTTGCAGGCCCTAGTCTCTCAACGGCAGGAAAACACAGGATATTTGTTGGTTTTACGTCCTGTTCAGGGGCGGTCCGTCTTGTACACTCCACGGCAGGAAGGCTGGTTAAGCTCCTTGATGCAGTCGTTCTATGCCCTACCCTTTGGACTGCGCTACAGCGGCTATATGACCATTTTGATGCTGCTCTCAAGCCTTGCCATGGGGTGTGCATGGAAAGGTTGGGGAGAATGGGCCATCTTGATCATGCTGGCGGCAGTCCTTATGGCCATGATTAGCAGTTGGTTCATGCAAGCAACCGTGGGTCGTTCACTTATTGAAGCCATGCGCTGTTTCGAAGCAATTGCCCGAGGCAATCTTAATACTCCCATTGAT
>JAJZUM010000175.1 GCA_021848605.1 Pseudomonadota bacterium
TGCTTTGGCGATGCTGTGCGGGTTCTCAACCGGACGTGAAGGCCCGTGTGTACAGGTGAGTGCCAGCATGATGCTGGCAAGTGAACATTTGCTGCCCGCCCGAAGCCGGGTATCGGCCAATGAATTGCTCCTGGCTGGTGGTGCAGCCGGCATTGCTGCAGCATTCAATACACCACTGGCCGGGATCATTTTTGCGATTGAGGAATTGGCCCGGCGCTTTGAACAACGTACCCATGCGGTACTGCTGACGGCCATTGTGATTGCCGGTATGGTATCCATTTCCTTTCAGGGTAATTATTTGTATTTCGGACATTTGGTTGTTCATCCATTGTCCATTTCGCTGGTTGTTCCTGTTCTGGTGTGTGCCGTGGTTACGGGCATTGCCGGTGGACTTTTTTCGGTCAGTCTGCTTTGGACCGGGCGAACTTTTCCGCAGTTGCATCGGGTGCGGCGTGATCATCCGGTGCAGTTTGCAGCCCTGACTGGATTGGGCATGAGTCTGCTCTGTCTGCTCAGTCACGGAAATGCCAGTGGATCTGGCTACGATGTGACCCGAACCATGCTTATGGGGGGGCCGGATGTGGCTTGGTACTATGCCCCGTTCAAGTGGATGGCAACGGTATTATCATTTCATAGTGGAGTGCCAGGTGGTATTTTTGCTCCTTCGCTGGCCGTTGGTGCGGGTATTGGTCAGGATTTACAAGGCTTGCTCGGCAGTGCTGATGCCCAGTCAACGATCTATGCCTTGTGTATGGCAGGATTTCTGGCTGCTGTAACTCAGTCCCCGATTACATCGACCATCATTGTTATGGAGATGATTGACGGCCACCAATTAGTTATCAGCCTGGTTGCAGTTACCATGCTGGCTTCCATTATATCGAGGGGTTTTAGTCCATCGTTGTATCACGAGTTGTCGCATCGTTACGAACTGAAAGGACCGGCCCATCGCAAAGAAGAGCCGGTGGACGTGGAAGGGACGGCAGCCTAAATCCGTCCTGGAAGTCCCTGCAACCAGTCAAGCAGATCATTTCTGACTTCCTGACGGTTGGTTTCGTGCAGAATATCGTGTCGGGCATCTGGGTAAATGCGTGTCGTTACATGATGCAACCCGAGGCGCTCCAGTAGATGCCCCAGCTTGCGTACGTTCTTGCCAAATCCTCCGACCGGATCTCTGCTGCCAGCAAACAGGTATACCGGCAGATTTTGTCGAATCCGGGCAAAACTGCTGTGCTTGGACATAAGCACCATTGACTGCAGCATCTGTTGCCAGTACAGGTTACTGACCGGGTTGCCACACAAAGGGTCAGCGATGTAGCCATCGACAAATCCGATATCTCGTGACAGCCAGTCAAATTCAGTACGAACCGGTCGAAAGGCGCGGTTGAACTGGCCGAAGCTGAGCGCGTGCAGCAAGGAGCTATGTTCATTCGGACCCTGACGCCAGCATTCAAAACGGGCGATCAGTCCGGCCAGCGCCAGATACCACGATGGGGCATAATTGGTGCCTTCAAGCAGCAGTCCATCAATCTGTCCGGAATGTTCCTGGGCAAAAATCTGGGCAATGAAACTGCCCATGGAGTGTCCAAGCAAATAGACTGGTTTATCGGTATACCAGGCATGAATGCTGCGATTGACACGCAGGACATCATCACAAATGGCACGAAAGCTGTCTTGTGGACTGGCCTGGCCCAATTGCTCCGGGGGGCAGGAGTGCCCATGGCAGCGGTGGTCATGGGCAATAATGGCATAACCTGCCTGGTGCAGGGTTTCGGCAACATCTTCGTAGCAGAGCGCATGCTCAGACATGCCATGCATGAGGTGGATGACGGCACGAGCCGAGTCATGGTGCCACTGAAACACAGGTATGGTATGTGTGTCAGCGGTTGCGATGCGATGTTCTTGTCGATCCATGGGATGTCCTGATAGTCAGATCAATAAAAATCAATTATGCTTTGCAGATTCACTTCATATCCCTAAAACGGTAGCACATGTCCTGATGATGCACGATATCCAGTATCACCTGCATTTTGTTCAGCTTAGGCGACATATTGTGGAGGTTCATCTTCGCATCGCCAAGCCTGATCTGCGGGGTCAGAACCTGTGGTTGCCGAATTGGATACCAGGCAGCTACATGATTCGTGATTTTGCCCGTCATGTTGTGCACATGGAAGCCCGGGTCGATGGCCTTCCATGGTATGTTGAGAAGCAGGGCAAGAACCGTTGGCGATGTGCTCCTACGATTGGGCCACTGGACGTGGTGTATCAGGTCTATGCCCAAGATGTTTCGGTGCGTGGTGCCCATGTGGATGCCACTCATGCTTATTTCAATGGGTCAGCCATTTTTATGGCGGTCGAAGGGCAGGAACATCTTCCCCATGGCATGGTCTTGAACCGGCCCAGTCAGGATTGGACTCATGCAAGGGTTGCGACAGCCATGTCGGTTGTTGATGTTGATCGGCAAGGTTTTGGTTGTTATCAGGCAGCGAGCTATGCTGAGTTGATTGACCATCCCTGTGAAATTGCTGAACAGCAAATTCTTGAGTTTATGGCTGAAGGTGTGCCACATCGTTTAGCGGTTCGGGGTGCCTACGAATGGGACGAGCAGCGACTTCTGGCAGACCTATCCCGTCTCTGTGCCTGTCAAATCCGTTTTTTTGAGAGCACGGCTCCTTTTTCCTCGTATCTGTTCCTGCTCAATGTGGTGGATCAGGGCTACGGTGGACTGGAGCATGCAAGCTCATCAAGTCTGGTGATTGAACGATCAGCCTTGCCTCAGCCGTGGGAACCGGTAGAGCCAGGCGATGCCTATACTCAGTTGCTTGGTCTTTTCAGTCACGAGTATTTTCATGCATGGAATGTCAAACGTATTCGCCCAAGGGATTTTGCGCCGCTTGATCTGGAAAAAGAAGTACACACGACGTTGCTGTGGTTTTTTGAAGGGGTCACCTCTTATTATGATGATCTCTTCCTGATTCGGGCAGGATTGATCAGCAGCGAACATTATCTCCGGCTGCTGGGTCAGCAAATCAGTCGTCATTGGCGTCAGCCCGGTTCGGCCTACCAGTCTCTAGCAGACTCCAGTTTTGATGCTTGGACAAAATATTACCGGCCCGATGAGAATTCGGTAAATGTCCAGACCAGTTACTATGTGCATGGTTCTTTGCTGGCACTTTGCCTTGATCTTTATATGCGACAGCAAATCAAACGCAATCGTTCCAGTCTGGATGCCTTGATGTTGCGACTTTGGCAGGACTATCTTGAAGGTGGTGGTGCAATAACCTATGAGATTCTGCTCAATCACATGCGGGCTCTGACCCATAAAGAAATTGCTGGTTTTATTGAACCTCTGCTTTATGGTCATGAGCCTTTGCCTCTGCAGACCCTTCTGGCGGAGCAGGGTGTTGATCTTGGCAAACGGGTTCGCGAACAGCGGCAGGATAACGGTGGCACACGCCCAGGTTCAGGCCAAAGTCCCAAAGTGAGCTTTGGGGGCCAATGGCAATTGCGGGATGGACTGGTAACGCTGACCCAGGTGCTCTATGGGGGCGCACTTGAGGGTGCTGGCGTGAATGTTGGTGATCAATTGGTTGCTCTTGATGGTCGTCGCGCCAGTGAAGCTCTGCTTGATCTAATGGTACGCAGGTGCCAGCCTGGCGATGTGGTGACCTTGCATGTTCTGCAACAGGATCAGCTCCGTACCCTGACCTGCTGTTTGCAGGAAGCCGTGCAGGATACTGCCTATCTGCAGGTTCATGATGGGCGTCGGCATGAACAGTTGGCCAGACAATGGCTGCTGGGAGAAAAATTGCTGATGGATGAGGGTGTGTAGATTTTCAGGAAAAGTCTACGCTTGGAAGGGTGATGTAAAGATGAAGGAGCATTTTGATGGAACGTGAGTTTTGGCGCGATAAGTATCCCACAGGCATACCGTTTGAGATGGACACAAGGAAATACCAGAGTGTTCTGGAGCTTTTTGACCGCTCGTGCAAAGCCTATGCGGACCGACCGGCCTATACCAACATGGGGCACACGTTGAGTTATGCTGATCTTGAGCGCGAGTCGCGTGCGTTTGCCGCCTGGATTCAGCATCACACCGATCTGAAACCGGGAGACCGGATTGCCGTACAGATGCCGAATATCCTGCAATATCCCATTATTGTTTTTGGAGCCATGCGGGCAGGTCTGGTTGTGGTCAATACCAATCCGCTCTACACCGAACGTGAAATGGTGCACCAGTTTAACGACTCTGGGGCCCGAGCTTTGGTCACGTTTGCCAACGTTGGTGCACTAGTTGAAAAGGTGTTGCCGCAGACCGGTATTCATCATGTCTTCATTACCCAGGTGGGGGATGCACTGCACTGGCCCCGCCGCGTATTGGTTAATTTTGCCGTGCGCTACATCAAGAAGATGGTGCCTTCTTACATCATTCCGGATGCTCATGATCTCGTGCAAGTGCTGCAGGAGGGACGTCGGTTATCCTACCGGCCTCACGTTGCAGCGTCTGATGATATTGCCATTTTGCAATATACCGGTGGGACAACCGGTGTGGCGAAGGGGGCAATGCTGACGCATGCCAATCTGGTTGCCAATTTGATGCAGATGCAAGGACAACTCAGCCATTTTGAAGAAGGGCGTGAGACCATGGTGGCTCCCTTGCCGCTTTATCATATTTTTGCCTTTACGGTCTGCTGCCTGGGCATGATGGAGATCGGTTGTCATACGTTGCTGATTACTAATCCGCGTGATATCGATGGATTTGTTAAGGAATTGGCCACGAACCGTTTTACCGCTTTTGCCGGATTAAATACGCTGTTTGTGGCGTTATTAAACAGTCCTGAGTTTCGCAAGCTTGACTTCTCGGGTTTGAAGTTGACCGTTGCCGGTGGCATGGCACTGACACATCGGGCGGCTGAGGAATGGGAAGAGGTCACGGGTTGCCGGGTCTGTGAGGGTTTTGGTATGACCGAAACTTCGCCGGTGGTGACCATGAATCCCCTTGATGCCATCCGGATAGGAAGTATTGGTTTGCCGGTGGCTAATACCGAAGTGAAAACGGTGAGTGAAGAGGGCAAGGAATGTCCTCTTGGTGAACCCGGTGAGTTGTGCGTGCGCGGTCCTCAGGTAATGAAAGGTTATTGGCAACGGCCTGAGGCAACCGCGGAAGTCATTGATATGGACGGCTGGTTGCACACGGGAGATGTTGGTGTCATTGACCCGGACGGCTATATCCGTATCGTGGACCGTAAGAAAGACATGATTCTGGTATCGGGATTCAATGTTTATCCTAATGAGATTGAGGATGTTGTGGGTAATCTGCCAGGTGTACTTGAATCGGCAGCGGTTGGTGTGCC
>JAJZUM010000176.1 GCA_021848605.1 Pseudomonadota bacterium
CTATGCAAAAAACTGAACTACGATCACTATATCATTGCGTTTATGCTTTGCAATACCATTTGGTTGTTGTGACGAAATATCGCAAAAAATGTCTGACCGCGCCCATGCTGGTGTCGTTCGAGGGGCAGGCCAAGGAGCGCTGTGAGGCTTGGGGCGGAAGACTCCTGGAGTTCAACGGGGAAGCCGACCATATCCACTTGTTGTTGGAGTTGCCGCCAACGGTGGTGCTGGCCGATTTTGTGAATGCCCTCAAAACAGGGACCAGCCGCCGGCTTCGCAATGAGTTCAAGGAGCATCTGGCAAGCGTCTACAAGAAGCCGGTACTTTGGAGCCGCAGCTACTGCATTCTGACCTGCGGCGGTGCACCTCTTGAAATCATCAAGCAGTACATCCAGCAACAGGCCAGACCCGAAAACTAACCGCCGCTACGCGCCGGGCGCTATCCCCCTCCACCCAATCATAAAATTGGGTGGAGCCCCTCGCGCAAAAACGGGTGGTTGCTTGACCATTAACAGCGACCCTCCATACCCAGACAGGATGCAAGCTGAGGCGGACTATGCATCATCAGAGATCATTCTTGTCATCAAAAATGTAGATGTTGCCGTCTTGAATCACGAACCTCGTACACCAAACTCTGTAAAACCAATTCGAACGCCGCCCCTTATCTCCTCCTCTCAAGAAGTTAGGCATTCATTTCCTGCCGTAAACTGGCAATGACCGGCTCGACAGACGGACGCTGACCGCGCCAAAGGAAAAATGATTCTGCTGCTTGCTCCACCAGCATCCCTAAGCCGTCGATCGTCTTACTAACGCCACAAGAAGCCGCAAAACGCAGAAAGGCCGTAGGTTCAGCTGCATAGACCATGTCATAAGCAACCCCAGCACTGGACCATAGATGCTCCGGAAGATCTGGTACCTGATGCCCCAGACTCGCCGAAGTCGCATTAATCACCAAATCCCATCGTTGGGGGCACTCTGGCAACTGCTCAAAGGAAAAGACACCCACTGCACAACGATGTGCCATCATTTCAGCCAGTTCTCTTGCCTTGGCTACGGTCCTGTTGGCAATCGCTAAGTAACCGGGCCTGGCCTGTATCAGTGGCTCAAGCACGCTACGTGCTGCCCCACCCGCTCCGAGCAATAGTACTGCACGCCCTTCAGGCGAACATCCCTGACGTTGCAAATCACGCAAAAGCCCAACGCCATCGGTGGTATCACCATAGAGCCGACCATCTTTGCCTCGCAACAAGGTATTGACGGCTTGAGCACAAAGAGCCCGATCCGAACGCACTTGTGCAAAAGCAAAGGCTTGTTGCTTAAAAGGAACCGTAACATTAAGTCCCTTGCCACCGGCTTCAAAAAATCCATATACCCATGACAGCAGTTCCTCTTGCTCAAGCTGGACTGCCTGATAATCAATAGCATGCCCAAATTGTTGCGCAAAAAGTTGATGTATGCGCGGAGACCGGCTATGGCGCACCGGATTACCAATCACCGCATAACAATCAGTTTTCTGCATCAAGCCAGTCCCTCGCCTTAAGATAATATTCCGTCAGTTCAGCCTCTGGGCTACCAGGGGCAGGATGCCAATCATAACGCCAGTGCACCGCATTGGGCAGTGACATCAGAATGGACTCGGTACGACCACCGGATTGCAGGCCAAAAAGTGTTCCTCGGTCATAGACCAGATTGAACTCGACATATCGACCACGACGATATAACTGGAATTCCCGTTCCCGTGCCCCATAGGGCATGTCTTTGCGACGCAGCAGAATAGGCAAATAGGCTTCGAGGTAGGCGTCACCGACGGAGCGCCAAATTGCTTGACAGGTCGCCCAGTCCGGTTCGTGAAAATCATCGAAGAACAGACCACCGATACCCCGAGGTTCCTGACGATGCTTCAAAAAAAAGTACTGATCACATTGAGCTTTCCACTGTTCATAAAGCCCACCCGGAAAAGACGCCAGAGCATCCCGGGCAACCTGGTGCCAGTGCCGGCAATCTTCCCTGAACCCATAGTAAGGAGTGAGGTCAAATCCTCCACCTAACCACCATACCGAAGCCTCATTCCGCCGTTCCACACGCAAACAGCGTACATTCATGTGAGACGTCGGTGCATAGGGATTACGCGGATGAATCACTAGTGACACACCCATGGCCTGCCACGGACAGCCCTTGAGTTCTGGACGGCTTGCAGTTGCTGATGGAGGCAACGCCGAGCCAGAGACTACGGACAGGTTCACACCGCCCTTTTCAATCACCCGACCTTCTTCAAGAACCCGACTGCGACCACCGCCACCCTCGGCTCTAGTCCACTGGTCCTCACGAAAAGAGGCTCCATCCACCGCACTTAAGGAGGAGCATATCCTATCCTGCAGCCCCTCAAGCCATCGTTGTACATCAACCCAATCCTGCTGCATAAGCTTTTCCTGCTTTTCAGGCAAAGGACAAGGTTACCTCAGCCTCCCTTAAAAGTCACCCGGACGAGGTGGCTTGGTATCATCACCAACATGAATCGGAGTTGTTGATTTCAGAACCAGTGCATAGCTGACCTTGGGAAATACCCGAAAAATCATGGCAACACCTTCAAGTTCATCAGGTAAACGAATCAGTTCCGAGGTCTGTCGATCTTCGACAACGGAACCATGATGGAATAATGAAAGCACATGGCCTTCTTCAACTTTATCACGGGCACCACGGTTGATAACAATGACATCATATTTGCCCGCATTATCCAATCCACCAAGAACACCCAACACCCTACCGGGCTTGACCGTATCGGCAGCTTTTGGATAATAAACCGGCACAACCACCGATTGACTGATCGGCAACATACGATCGCCAATCTGCAAGGCATCTTTCATCCTGCCGATGGTCACTGTATTGACCTGTTCTGCCCCCTGAGTATCGTTAACCTTAACATCACACACAAAGTTAGCCTGCTCCCCCAAGAGCTCATGAGTATCAGGATCAAGATAGCTGCGTGCCGGACGGAACATGGCATAGGTCTGCTCGGCGACCGCCTTGCCTCGCACGTAGGCACGCTCCCCAGTCCCCATGGACAGATGACCTTCACTGCCAGCGATGACATAAGGCGCGGCCTTCAGATCATCCGGATCAACCACCCGACTGGTATTGAGGTAAGGCAGAATTGCCCGCAAGGGAATAGTCGGTATAACGGACGAGTCACCTTCATCAATGACTTTTGGTTCAAGACGCACCGTACCATCATCAGCAAATGAACCCGGTTGTAGACTCATCCTCGCTTCGATCGCCGAACAACCTCCCCCAGGATCCACCGCCAGGATTTTCTGACCATGTATGGAACAGAGCAAAATCACATTACCTGGATAAATCAGGTGCGGATTATGAATCTGTGGATTCGCCTGCCAGACAGCTGGCCAAGCCCAAGGATCATTCAGAAATCGCGCTGCAATTCCCCATAGTGTATCGCCACGAACAACCGTGTAGTGTTGAGGGGCCTGATCGCGAATTTCCTGGGAATCTGCAGCCCAAACCGAAGTCAGAGCTCCCGTTAATCCAAACATTATCCGCAGCATTGTGCTCTTTAGCAGCTTGTTCCGCATGACTTTTCCTCGGCAGCTAAGTGTGCTGCATCCTAATCCAACCATTTGTTTGCCGCATCAGCATTTCAGTCTAGCAACAATTTATCATTCATGCTTGGCGACAACTCCAAATAGGGTAAGTGCCGGCATCTCATCGCTCGCAGCTGCTAAACATGTTAAAATGACCATGTCCCTGTTGTGAAGATTTTTTGCCATGCCCCTGCTTCCCATTCTCGAATTTCCTGACCGTCGATTGCGCGTCAAGGCTCGTCCCATTGCAGAAGTTACTGATGCAATCCGTACGCTTGCCAACAACATGCTGGAGACCATGTACGCTGCACCTGGTATCGGACTGGCTGCCATTCAGGTCAATCAGCCAATTCAATTGATCGTTCTTGATATTTCTGAAGAAAAAAACCAGCCTATGATTCTTATCAACCCAAAACTGGCTCCTGTCGGTGACGAACGAAGCTGTTACGATGAGGGTTGTCTCTCTGTTCCTGGCTTTTATGAAACCGTTGAACGCCCGGCCAAGGTTCAGGTTGAGGCACTGAATGAACATGCTGAGCCTGTAGGGTTTGTCGCCGAAGGACTACTTGCTACCTGCATTCAGCATGAATGCGATCATCTCAATGGCAAGCTATTTGTAGATTATCTGACCACCCTCAAGCGCGAGCGTATCCGCAAGAAGCTGGAAAAACAGCACAGGGAATCGTAATGGTTGCACCCAAGCGAATCATTTTTGCTGGCACCCCCGAGTTTGCTGCCGTTGCCCTGCGACGCCTGATTGAGGATGGTCATGAGATTGTTGCCGTTTATTGCCAACCTGATCGTCCCAGCGGGAGAGGGCGTGTCATACTTCCAGGGCCAGTCAAACGACTGGCGCTCGATCATCAACTGCACATTGAGCAACCAATTGACTTCAAAACAGATGAGGCCATCATTTCGCTTAAAAACCTGCATGCTGATCTGATGGTGGTAGCAGCCTATGGCCTGATTCTTCCTCGTGCCGTACTGGATAGCCCCCGTTTCGGTTGTATTAACATCCATGCTTCATTACTGCCACGATGGCGCGGTGCTGCTCCCATTCAAAGAGCCATCTGTGCTGGCGATACTGAAAGCGGAATTTGCATCATGCGCATGGAGGAAGGGCTCGACACCGGTCCCGTATTGTACAGCACGCGCACACCCATCGATGCGACCGACACTGCTGCCACGTTGCATGACCGGTTGGCGCATTTGGGCGCAACGGCCCTGGCGCATGTCCTATCCCATTGGGATAGCTTGCAAGCCGTTCCTCAACCTGAATCCGGTGTACTTTATGCGCGCAAGCTGGAAAAACATGAAGCATGGATCGACTGGAATCATGAGGCTGTCGTGATTGATCGACAGATTCGTGGCCTGAACCCCTGGCCCGTTGCCCAAACCAGAATGGGTACTGAGGTCCTTCGCATCCATCGTGCCCACCCCGACCCACTCAGAACCGATCCCGCTGCGCGCCCCGGAACCATTGTGCATCTTGACAAAGAAGGCTGGGTAATTCAGACCGGAAAAGGCAGCATCTGTATTGAACAAGCTCAACTTCCAGGCGGCAATGTTCTTCATTGCTCCGTTCTGGGCAGAGCCCGCACCTGGACACAGCCAGGGCTACAACTTGGAGCAGATGATGAGTGAAGTACGTCGCCTAGCCTGGCAGGTTCTGGCTGAACTAAATCGCAGTCAGCAACCCAGATCGCTGCAGCATACGCTACCAGCAGCCCTGCAACGCTGCCC
>JAJZUM010000016.1 GCA_021848605.1 Pseudomonadota bacterium
GACCGAATCGACATGCAAGATGCGATTCGGTTGATCAATCGCTGGGACGGTTTCCGAGCAAGGTTCCAGGCGCAGCAGCAAAGTGTGCTCATCATACGTCGCGCATCGCGCCAGTACACATCGAGACCAGTCCTCCAGTTCAGGCACATCGATCTGAACCGGACTATCCTTGATGGCAAACCAATGGGTCAGAGAGCCTGGTGAAACACCCCGAACAATGCAACGCAATTGGTCTTCAAGCGTGTCATGACGTACATGTTCAGGTAAAACTTGTCGGGAAGCTCGTTCAATAAGCTGACGAGCAACCTTATTGAGAGGGTAAACCACCGCCGTATTGACCAAAAAAACCGGATGATTTGAAAGATCAAGGGTCAACTGCATCATCGTGTGCTGCCGACGTTCTTCCAGCATCGATTCGGCAACCAAGGCCAGACGTTGCAAAATTCGTTCTTCCGCCTCGGTCAGCACCCTGCTTTGCCGATCCAGAACACAAAAAGTTCCAAAGGCATGGCCACTTCCGGAGCGCAAAGGAACTCCAGCATAAAAACGGATTAGGGGTTGTCCACGAACCAAGGGATTTGCAGCGAAACGAGAGTCCTGCAAGGCATCAGGGACCTTGAACAACTGGGCGCCAAGAATAGCATGGGCGCAAAATGCAACATCACGTCCTGTTTGCGTCGCTTCCAGTCCAAAATGACTCTTAAACCACTGGCGATCACGATCCACCAGTGAAATCAGTGCCATAGGCACACCCAACAAATCGGAAGCCAATGAGGTCAAGGCATCAAAAGCCTGTTCAGGAGCAGTATCAAGCACCCCAGTTAGTTGAAGATCAAGCAGCCTGGCCTCTTCATCCTCAGGTAGAGGAGCAGACGTCCATCCTGCATGTGCTGCCTCGCTTACATCCTGCTCCTGCATGACCCAAAACACCCCAACTGCCCAGAATTATTTTTTTAAGACAGACAAAGTATAGTGTAACTAAGCAGATAACCACGAAAAACAAGGGTGTTCTGTAAACTGATTTCGACTAACACTTTGGGATTGTAACTAGGATATTGAATGCAAAAAAAAACCATGGTCGGGGTGAGATGATTCGAACCTATTATCCATAACCTTATGATTTAAAATACATTTGACCACACAAGCCCTTTCCGATATGAGATGTTATGCACTAAGATGCCTTTGTAAACAGTGGCTATGAGCGTTGAGATTTAGCCTGGTGCCGGCAGAGTATTTTTGTTATGGGTCGTTTGGCTATTGCTAATTTAGTTTTGAAGACATATAATTTTTACAACAACTAATCCGACACTCCGGTGTGGCTTGACCATCTGGAAGTCGGACTGAAAAGCCGGCGAAAGCCGGTTTTTTCATTTTCAGGGAACATATGAGCCAATCAGTTACCAAACCCTTGCGTATATGTAGATGGCTACAACTTTTATTATGGATGTCTGAAGGGCACTCACTACAAATGGCTCGATCTTTTCACCCTGTTCGATAAACACGTTATTCCATCTATTCTTTATGAGAAAGGTGGGCACCCAATCCAGGCAAATCTTGAGCCACTCGCTTTAAAGTACTTTACGGCGAAGATCCTCGGTGCTGCGGCCAAGGCGCAGGATTCGGTGTCATCGCAGGCGCGATACCACACAGCTCTCAAGAAACTATACGATGGCCGTATAGAAATAATCGAGGGCTACTACGCGATGAATACGATGAAGGTGAAAATCGTCGATCCTGGCAACCCTCGTCGCCCTCCAAGGGAATGTAAGGAGATTCAAGCATGGAAGCTCGAGGAAAAGCAGTCGGATGTTAGCTTGGCACTTCATGCTTATCACGATGCTCTAACAAAAAGTGTCGATCAGGTCGTAATTGTTACGAACGACACTGATATTGCTCCAGCACTTCAGATGATTCGCCAGCACACTAAGGCAACTATTGGCCTAGTTGTACCAACCAGGGACCACACCAGAGATCCCAACGCTGAGTTGGCCGATCATTCCCACTGGGTTCGTACCCATATCACTTTTGATGAGCTTAATAAAAGTCAATTGCCTCGTGTGATTCCAGGAAGAAAGGCTACTGTAAAACCCCAGTCGTGGTACCCAAATCCAGAATTGTTTGCACAGATTCTTGAATTGGCTATCTCGATTCGTGGTAGCCGCTCAGATGTATTCAAATGGATGGATGAGCCCAATCCATATCTTGCCGGGCAACGTCCGATCAATCTTATTGAAACTGTTGAAGGAGCCGGCAGCGTTCTGGAATATATCAAGACATGGATCGAACAGAACAAACAGACATCTTGAATGACGATTACAACTTTTACTGCAGGCTGAATTTGACGTCAGCAGCAGCATTCTCTCTAACCAATCATCAGTTAACTCTTTCCGTGGTTGTGTGCTTGGTCTTCCACCATGTAACAGTTCATCGGCAAAAGTATCTTCACCCAAACGGAATTTTGGTCTACTGCGTTTGGGGATGTGTGCCGCCATATTGAACCACAATCCCTATCAATCAAGTGGATAAGGAAACAATACGACCAGACGCCAGAACAGTTGATGGAGGATCCGAGATTATGAGCGTCATACGCATGGGTCAATTTTTTTGAGAATTGGACCAAGACTTGTAACAAACCGTGGCGTTTTAATGATTAAATTAAGTTAAATCAATAAATTGCAATTATGGTCGGGGTGAGAGGATTCGAACCTCCGACACCTGCCTCCCGAAGGCAGTGCTCTACCAGGCTGAGCTACACCCCGATCGGTAGAAGGGAAACATTGTACTGCACTCATGTCCTACAGAAAAGTCTTATGAAGACCGTTGAGTAAAATTATCAGGCAGTTCGATGCAAACCCAGTTCAGCAAGATCAATCATTGCCTGCCGATAAACGGAATCAGGAACCTGCTCAAGAGCGGCAATCGCCATTTCGGATTCGCGGGCCGCCACGGCGCGGGCATAATCGGCTGCGCCACTGTCCCGAACAATATGAATAATGCGTTCGAGATGCTCAAGACCACCGGTTTGAATGGCATGACGAATGAGCCGGGCATCTTCAGGAGCAGCAACTTTCATAGCCTGAATCAGTGGCAAAGTTGGCTTGCCTTCAGCGAGATCATCGCCGACATTCTTGCCCATGGTGGTACTGCTGGAGAAATAATCCAGAACATCATCAATAATCTGGAACGCCGCACCAAGATGACGCGCATAGCGGGCCATATCCTGACGCCAGCGTTGATCACCCAACACATTACCCGCTTCAGCTGCAGCCTCGAAGAGTTTGGCCGTCTTGCCATGAATGACTTGCATGTAACGCTGTTCGGTTACATCCGGATCGCGCTGACTGATTAATTGCAACACTTCACCTTCAGAGATGACACAGGTACTGTTCGCCATCACTTCCAGCACATCCCGGTTTTTCAGATCGACAATAAGCTGGAAAGCCCTTGAAATCAGGTAATCACCACTGAGTACTGCCGTCGCATTGCCCCAAGCCGCATTCACCGTCGCCCGACCCCGACGCAGACGTGATTCATCAACCACATCATCATGCAACAGGGTCGCGGTGTGCAAAATCTCGACCGTTGCTGCAACCGTGACATGCTGCTGACCGGTATAACCACTGGCTCGAGCCGCCAGCAAACAGGTCAGTGGACGCAAACGTTTACCACCGCTGCCAATGATGTAATCAGCCACTTCATTGATCAAAGGAACATGGCTTTGCAGACAACGACGAATCTGTCGGTCCACCTCTGGAAAATCATCGCCTAGCAAGGCACACAGACGGGCAAATTCATTCGAAGACATGCATCAGTTCCAAAACAGGGGATGTTGAGGCAGCTCAGGGATTTTAGAACCCCTGAAGGACAAAGGGCCATTATCCCCGAAAACCCCCTGTTTCGCCAAGGCTAAATCACAATACAGCATCATGGACGCACAGAACTACCATTTTGGGCACGCTGACGCATGCAATGATCCATAAGAACGATTGCCAGCATAGCTTCAGCAATCGGTGTTGCCCGCACCCCCACACAGGGATCATGACGTCCCTTGGTCACTACATCTATGGCAGCACCAAAGCGATCAATACTTCGTCCAGGCGTCGTAATGCTGGAAGTAGGTTTCAGTGCCATGGTCACAACAATATCCTGACCGGAACTGATCCCCCCCAGGGTCCCACCGGCATGATTGGCCGTAAATCCCTCGGGTGTCATTTCGTCCCGATGGATATGCCCCCTCTGGTTAACAACGCCAAAACCATCGCCGATCGCGACCGCTTTAACAGCATTGATGCTCATCATGGCATGGGCTATGTCTGCATCGAGTCGATCAAACACGGGTTCACCCCAACCCGCTGGCACACCCTCGGCCACAACACGGATCTGGGCGCCGCAACTGCTACCTTCACGACGCAATTGATGAATCAATGCTTCCATGGCCGGAACAACCTGAGGATCCCCACAGAAAAAGGGATTGCGGTTTACCTCATCCCAATCATGACTGACCGCAACGACATCACCCATCTGTTGCAAATGACCACGAACAAGAACGCCAAACTGCTCATACAGGTACTTACGAGCGATGGCACCGGCAGCGACCCGCATAGCTGTTTCCCGGGCAGAAGACCGACCACCACCCCGATAATCGCGTACACCGTATTTCATCTGATACGTGTAATCGGCGTGGCCAGGTCGGAAAGAATCCGCTATCGCACTGTAATCCTTGGATTTCTGATCCTCGTTACGAATCAGCAAGCCAATGGGTGTACCCGTTGTCCTGCCCTCAAAAACGCCCGAAAGTATTTCGACCCGATCCGATTCTTGACGCTGGGTCGCAAACGATGAGGTCCCAGGCTTGCGACGATCCAGATCCGGTTGAATATCTTCTGCACTCAACAACAAACCTGGAGGACAACCATCAACAATGGCTCCGAGGGCAGGTCCATGGGACTCTCCAAAGGTTGTTACCCGAAAAAGCTCACCAATACTGTTTCCAGCCATGTTCAGCCAACCCGCCGCTTATCAAAGATCGCCTGATAGTCCTGCAGCTCCTGCTGGGTCAGTATCAGGACACCCTCGGCATCACTGTCAAACTCCAGCCACTTGAAATCGATTTCGCGGTACTCCTGCTCCAGGTTCCAGCGTGATTCACCGACTTCAAGAATGAGAATGCCGTTTTCGTTGAGATGATCCCCAGCCTCTGCCAGAATGCGCCGCACCAAGTCCAGGCCGTCCCGCCCCGCCTCAAGCGCCAGTTCAGGTTCGAAGGTGTACTCTTGCGGAAGATCAGCCATCGATCCAGAACTTACATAGGGCGGATTGCAGACAATCAAGTCATACATCTGGTCTTCAATCTGCTCAAACAGGTTTGAACGAATCAGCATCACCTGATCCTCGACCTCGTGGGTTTCAACATTGACCGCCGCCACTTCAAGGGCATCCTCAGACACATCCACAGCGTCGATGACCGCATCTGGATAAGCTTCTGCCAAGGCAATCGCAATACAGCCACTACCCGTACACAAATCCAGAATTGATTCAGGTTCTTCCTGCAAATAATCATCAAAACGACGCTGAATGAGTTCAGCAATCGGCGAACGGGGAATGATAACTCGCTCATCCACGTAAAAAGGAAGATCACAGAAATAGGCAATATGAGTCAGATAACCCACGGGCTTGCGCTCAAACACACGCTGCTTGAGCATTTCCAGAATGGATTTTTTCTCAAAACTGAGCAGACGGGCATCAAGAATCTCTGGATCAGCATCCCAGTGCAAATTCAGGTTGTACATGACAATGGCGGTTGCTTCTGCAAAAGGATCATCACTGCCATGGCCCAGATGCACTTCCGTAGTATTGAGGATGCTTACCGCAAAGCGGATAAAATCACGGATGGTATGCAGTTCCCAGCTTGCTTCCTCAAACTGCTGCATCAATTCATTCTCTTCGATCGCCATATCCTGCTCTCTGCACTATTTTCGACATTATAAACCGGCCTTCCCAGTTTGGACACATTAAGGCCAAGGCAATCCCTGAAATGACCGGATAGGGTTTCTTTGACATCCTCCCCTAGCTACCCCTGAACCCATTGGGGTCTACGGAAATGACGGGGTTTTAAGCACATACTGATAACAAGAAGGCGATGTGCGATATTCCTGTCACGAAGTAAAGACCATTGCCAATCCACCCCCAAACAACCCATTCAATATGATCAGAAATGCGCGACAGACCTCGGCATTCAGGCCGGGGAAGGATAGCGCGGTTCACTCGGGGCGGTTTTGCTGCTCGATATACTGTTTGAGAACAGAAATCGGTGCGCCGCCAACGCTACCCGCAAAGTAGCTTGGACTCCACAGTACTCCTTTGTAAAACCACTGGTGAAGTCTACCGTATTTCTGTGCTAATCTCCGAGAACTAACCCCTTTCAGACTGTTTACCAGTTTGGACACTTGAACCTTGGGCGGGTAGTTCACCAAAAGGTGAACGTGGTTGTCCTCGCCATTGTATTCGGTTAATTCGCATTCAAAGTCTTTGCAGACCGATTCAAATATCCCTTTCAGAAAATCCAGTTGCTCCGATTCGAACACCTTGCGTCGGTACTTGGTCACGAAGACCAAATGAACGTGCATCATGTGGACAACGTGACGACCTTTGCGGATATTCATGTAGACCAACTTGTAATAATAGTATGTAAACTATAAAATATTTGAATTGTACTGGATTAGACCAAATGCCGTCAAAGACTAAGACTTTAAAAGTTCGCGTGAAAGATAAACACGCAAGGGAGCTTACAAGACAAGCTCTGGCGGTCAATTTTGTCTGGAACTACCTGAATGAACTCTCCCATCGCTCGATTAAGGAGAAAAGACGGTTTTTGTCTGCATTTGACATGCACAAATACACGGTAGGGGCTGCAAAAGAACTTGGGTTGCACAGCCACACCCCGCAGGTCGTCGCCAAGGAATACTGTACCCGCCGCAAACAATTCAAGAAATCCAAGCTGGCATGGCGCAAGTCCAAGGGATCGGGTCGATCCTTGGGTTGGGTGCCGTTTAACACCGGCGCGGCTCAGTGGAAGCGTGGGCAGGTCTACTTCAACGGCCAGTATTACAAAGTCTGGGACAGCTACGGCCTTTCCAAGTACCGTTTCCGGGCCGGTTCGTTCAATGAAGATGCCCAAGGGCGCTGGTATTTCAATGTCGTGGTTGAAGTCAGCACAGAGGCAAGCACCCCTGAAAAGAGTGGGGTCTATAGACAGGGCACAGGATCAGTTGGTATTGACTTGGGCTGCAAGGATGCAGTGACGGTCTCCGATGGCCAGCAGGTCACAGGGCGGCATTACCGCGCACTGGAGCAGAAATTAGCCACAGCGCAACGTGCCAAGAAGAAGAAACGGGTTAAGGCGATTCACGCCAAGATCAAGAACAAACGCAAAGAAGAACTGCATCAACTCAGCTGCAAACTCGTTAAAGAGAATGCAGCAATCATCGTTGGCAACGTATCATCCCAAGTGCTCGTCAAAACCAATCAGGCAAAATCGGTTTTGGATGCAGGCTGGGGCATGTTCAAGACGATGCTGGAGTACAAATGCGCTCACGCAGGCGTAGTATTTGAAGTCGTCAACGAAGCCCATACCACCGTGACTTGCAGCGTCTGTAAAAAGCGCACTGGCCCACAAGGTCAGGAGGGTCTACGAATAAGAGAATGGACTTGTTGTGAGTGCGGTATCACGCATGACCGCGACATTAATGCCGCAAAGAACATTCTCGGCGCTTGTTCCAGACAGCGCTCTACCTCCTGCATCCATGCAGTCGTCGCGCTCGGACATGAGCGTCTCGCAGGAGGAATCACTGCCGCCGTTTCAGGGCGGTGAGGATGTCAAGATCTGTGCTATCATATCTGGCTCAATATGTTGCCTTAAGATATTTTTATTCTGGAATCTGGGTTGTGAACAAACATCACCAAAAAAGGGAATTCCTGGTTCTTTTCTTGTGTGCGTTCAGTTGTTCCAAGTTGTTTGCCGCTCCCGTAGTGCCGGTAAGTCTGCCCACCAATGCCGGAGAAACCTTAAAGCAATCAATCCCCAATTCACCAACCCATAACCATTCCATGGATCAGGATATTTTGCCCGTCATGCCTTTGCCGAGGGGGGGGCATAGTCACGGGGGGGCACAAGTACATGTCAAGGAGTTCAGGTTTCTTGGTGTGACACGTTTTCCGCAGTCCGAACTACAGGCACTTATCCGTGATCAACTTGGTCGCGATCTCGATGTTGCCGATTTATATGCGGTCGCTGATCGATTGACCGGTTTTTATCGCAATCATGGTTATATTCTGGCACGAGCCTATCTTCCTGCTCAGAGTCTCGATGCGGGTATCGTTACGTTTAGGATACTGGAAGGACGTTATGGCCGTGTTCAACTCAATAACCATTCTAGGGTCCGAGCTATCCAGTTGCAGCCGTTTTTGTCGGATTTGAAGGAGGGGCAGGTTGTTGAGACCCGATCCCTGGAACGGCAATTATTGTTGATGAATGACATCCCGGGCGTTGTTGTGCACTCGACACTGGCTCCGGGGGTGCATGTTGGTGAAACTTCCCTGTCTGTTCAGGCAACATCAACCCCATTGGTTCAGGGGCATTTTTCTCTGGATAATTGGGGCGAGCAGTTTACCGGTGCGGTGCGTGGTTCGGCTCAGGTTGATGTTTTTGATCCAACTGGGCTTGGTGATCATCTTGATGCCTATCTGATGGATACCCAGTATGGAGGTACTAAATATGGACATTTCGCTTATGATGTGGGTGTCGGTGGTCAAGGATTGCGTCTCGGTTCTTCCTACGATAGTTTGCATTATCTTCTGGCACAGACCTACAATGCCTTACATGCCTTTGGAACAGCTCAGACGGGCAGTGCCTATATGCTGTGGCCGTGGGTTCGAAGCCGTCAACAGACGGTTGATGTTACTTTAAGCTATGCCCATCGTACGCTGCATGACCTTGTGATGAGTGTTGGTAGTCAGGATGCCAAATGGTCCCAGATTGGATCTGTTCTGATCAACGGTCAGGCTCTGATCAGGGATATGGATCAGGCAACTTGGTCCGTTCAGGTGACGCATGGTGTAGAGCGTTCTGAAGGGGTTTCTGCCGCCAGCGACCAGGTTGCCGGACTTTATACCCATATAAATCTCGACGGTAGTTGGGCTCACGCATTCGGAAATCAATGGACCTTTTATGCTCATGCCCAGGCCCAACGCGCCAGTGGCAATCTCGATCTGTCCGAAAAAATGTCTTTGGGTGGGCCACAAGGCGTACGTGCTTATCCCATGGGCGAAGTACAAGCCGACGATGCCGTACTTGGAACGCTTGAACTGCGTCGACGCCTCAATACATCCACTCAGGTTTGGGCCTTCTGGGATGCAGGTTTTGGGCATGGCTATCATGATCCATTGCCTACCGATATGAACAATAAAAGAGCCATTGGTGGGCCAGGCTTTGGTGGAGGATGGATTATTTCTCCTCATGTCTCATCCCGTCTTGATCTGGCTTGGCCGGTTGAATCTCCGGCAACTTCAGCACCACAAGATCGCCCCACAATCTGGTGGCAATTGATGTCGTCATTTTGATCGTCAATTCCGAAAGAAACGATCTCGTTATGTTCTTTAGATAATTTCACATCAGATAGAACCACTCCGATTGTTTTGTGTTTCTTGATATTCTCTCCGCCCTCAGCCTTCAACTGCTTGCGCGGCCCCTGGACCTATTGGGTCTAAAGAAATGACGGAGTTTTAAGCCCCCCCTGAAATAAATAATTCATCATTTTGTGTACAAATAACCCTATGGTAAATAGGTTAAAGTGTACGGAAAGTCTAAGTCTGCTGTGGTTATTGAGATCAACAGAGATTAAAAAATGCTGTTTTTTTAACCGGGGGTGGGCATGAAGTTTGTCTGGGAATCCCGTCTTGACACTGGTGTTTTGGAGATTGATGAGCAGCACCAGCAGATTGTTGCGTTGATTGGCCTTATGGCTGACCTGCAAAAAAAGCCCCTGGATTTCGGTGAACTGCAAAAGCTTTTTGATTCCCTGAATGTGTACGCCCACGACCATTTTGCATGCGAACGGATTATGGTTTTTCAGGCGGGTCTCAGTGAGACATCTCTGTGGTTTAATCATCAGGGAGCCCATGAGTATTATATGAAACGGATTGCCGATTTCAGAGACGATATCGATCGTCGGGATGAACGGGCGCTTGTTCAGATCGGAGCATTTTTGAAATATTGGTGGGTTCAACATATCTGTCATGAAGACATGTTGCTGGTTGAGGTTCTGAAGGAAAAGAAATTACATGACGAAGCAGTTGCTGCTTCTCTGATCCCGGACGAGCGTGTCCGGGATCAGAGTTGAGATTCAGTTTGAATCAACAGTAGATGCTGTTTCTGTGTCGAGGAGATCACCCAGCAAACGCCGTACACTGACATAAAATACCGGAATCAGTAGCAGCCCAAGCAGAGTTGCGAAAAGCATTCCACCCATGACACCAGTACCAATTTCGTGTCGGGATACTGAACCTGCACCACTGGAGAGCACCAGTGGCAATACGCCTAGAATGAAGGCAAAGGAGGTCATAAGGATAGGACGCAGGCGCAATTTCGCTGCATGCAGAACGGCCTCGTAAAGACTGTGTCCCTCATTCTGGTTCAGGACGGCGAATTCTACAATGAGGATCGCATTCTTGGCTGCCAGACCAATGACAGTGACCAGGCCAATCTTGAAATAGATATCATTGGGCATGCCACGGAACAAACAGAAAGACTCCATGCCGAGCAAGCCGAGGGGTACGACCAACAGTACAGATACAGGAATGGACCAGCTCTCATAAAGGGCGGCAAGGCAAAGAAATACAACAAAGATGGACAGCAACATCAGCCGGGTTGATGAACTGCCGGCGAGAACCTCCTGATAAGATTGTCCAGTCCATTCAGCCCCATAACCTGGTGGAAGTGTCTGGTCAATGATCTTCTCAATACTCTGCATGCCCTGTCCTGTGGTGTAACCGGGTTTTGGATTGCCCACAATTTCAACGGCGGGATAACCATTGTAGCGCTGCAACAAAAGTGGACCGACAGTCCATCTGGTTTTCAGAACACTGGACAAAGGCACCATGTTATAAGGACTGATTCCAGTATTGGAAACCGAAGGATTCATATTGGCAACAGAACTTGCCGTGATGTTGGGCGCGGGAGTAAACAGATGTCTAAGAACGTTGGTATCCATTCGGAATGTCGCATCATCCTGAATCAAAACCTGTTTGATACGTCCTTCATAAGACATCTGATCAACATACATGGGAGCAATTTCCATGTCGATGGTGTTGTAAACGTCACTGAGTGATAACCCCAACGCAGCCGCTTGGTGCCGATCTAACTGGATATGAAATTGCGGGGCACTGGGCAGGGCATTGGGACGAACCTGCATCAACATGGGGTTTTTGGCAGCAGCACCCAAAAGGGTTTTCTCGGCCTTGGCGAGTTCCTGGTGTGTTTGTCCGGCACGAGCGAGAAGATAGAGATCGATACCCCCAAAACGGCTGAGACCACGAATCGTTGGAAGATTGACGGCAAAGATCTTGGCATCGGGAATCCCGGCCAGCACTTTGTTGAACTGCGGTAGAAGTTGCATGACCGTTTGTGGTCGGTCATTCCAGTCCTTCAGTTTAATAAAAGACATACCGACATTTTCACTGACGCCGACAAAGCTGAACCCCTGTGGCTGAAAAATATCCTTGATGTAGGACTTGAGGGGGCTTTGTAGCAGATGGGTACGTACTTCGGCCATCACTTCTTGGGTACGTTCAAGAGACTGGCCCGCAGGAAGGTTTACCAAAGCCAGTACAAAGCCTTGATCTTCATCGGGAACAAAGCTGGTGGGCAGTTTGATAAACAGAAATCCAGCGAGAAATGCAAAAAGTGCAAAGAGCATCATCCAGCGTGGAGCATGCCGAACGGCTCGACCGACATGTCCTTGATAGGCGTGGGCAGTTTTGTTAAAAGCCTGATCAAACATTCGGTACATCCAGTGTCGTCCATCATGTCGTTCCGGGCGAAGCAGCGCGGCACAGAGTGCGGGTGTAAATGAAAGCGCCAGAAATGCCGAAAAGGCCATGGAGATCGCAATGGTCAGAGCAAACTGGGCATAAATAATCCCGGTGGCTCCGGGCTGCAGGGCTGATGGTACAAACACTGCTGTCAGTACTAAGGTAATTGCGACAATGGCTCCGGTGATCTGTCCCATAGCTTTGCGGGTTGCCTCATGCGGATCGAGGTGTTCTTCACTCATGATTCGCTCGACATTTTCGATCACGACAATAGCGTCATCGACCACAATCCCAATGGCCAACACCATGCCAAAGAGAGTCAACTGATTAATGGTATAGTGCATAAACGACAAACCAATAAACGTACCCAACAGAGCGATCGGGATCACTAACGTTGGGATCAGTGTTGCTCTAAGATTTTGTAGGAAAATGAGCATCACGAAAAAGACCAGCACAACAGCTTCCAGCAAAGTCATGACGACTTCATGGATCGAAGCGGTAATAAAAGGAACCGTATCGTAGGGAACGGTCCAGATCACACCCTTGGGCAAGTCCCTTGCAAGCGATTCCATCTCATGCATGACCGCATCGTGCACAGAAAGCGCATTGGCACCAGGGGTCAGGAATATACCAAGACCACCAGCGGGTTGACCATTGAGTTCGGCATGCTCTCCGTAGTTTTGCGCTCCAAAGCTGATGCGTGCCACATCACTAAGTCGGACCACACTGCCATCGCTGCTGGATCGCACAATAATATTTCGAAATTGTTCAAGAGACGTAAATAGCTTGTCTCCAGACACAGTGGCTGTGAACTCTTGACCGGGCAAGGCGGGATCTGAACCAATTGAGCCCGATGAAAATTGGGCATTTTGGGCGTTAATGGCATTGAGTACCTGGGTCGTTGAAAGGCCGTAGGCTTGTAGCCTATCAGGATTCAGCCAGATCCGTACGGCATATTCTGAGCCAAGAATAAAAGTATTGCCCACACCGTTCAGTCGCGAAAGGGCAGGATTAATCCGTGATGCCATGATGTCACTCAGACGTTGGCTATCGATGGCTGGATTGGTGGAATGAAGAGCAATAAACATCAAAATGTCGGGTGTGGCTTTGGCAACCGTAATACCTTGCTGGGTGACCGCTTTGGGCAGCAAAGGCGCAGCCAGATTTACTTTGTTTTGAACCTGCACCTGAGCAATATCCGGATTGGTTCCAGTAGCAAAAGTCAGAGTGATGACGGTCTGACCGTTAGATCCTGAGTTGGAACTGAAATAGAGCAGATTATCGATACCGGTCAATTGTTGCTCAATAATCTGGGTAACCGTCGATTCCATGGTTTCAGCATTGGCCCCAGGGTAGTTTGCGGTGACCGTAACTTGCGGAGGCGCAATATTTGGGTATGATGAAATACCCATGTTCTTTAGTGAGATATAGCCAAACAAGACGATCAGGATGGCAATGACCCATGCAAAGATGGGCCTTTGAATAAAAAAGCTGGGCACCTTGATTCTCCTTGCTTAGTAGCCTGATCCAGAGGGATTCTCTGATCGTTTGACCAAATGCTCCTGCCAGGGTTTTTCATGTACAAGGCCACCGGGGTGGCTGTTTTGCAAGCCCTGGATGATCACGTGATCACCGGCATGAAGACCTGAAGTGACGATCCATTGACCCGTAGGCCCGTTGTCTGTGCTCACCGGTTGTTGTTCAACCTTGTTTTCAGCATTGACCTTCAGAACATAGGAGCCATCCTGATCCTGCTGCACTGCTTGTTGTGGTACGACCACGACATGATTCCGCAGGCCAACAGAAAGGCTTAAATTAACGAACATCCCAGGAAGCAAAAGGTGATCGGGGTTACGAACTTCAGCACGCATGCCAATTGCACCGGTTGAAGGATTGACCGACACATCACTGAAATCAAGATGGGCAGGAATGGTGTAGGGGTGTCCGTCGGGCAGGATCAGATCAACGCGCCCCTGATCTTGGTTCAAAGAATGCAGTCGCCCCTTCTGGCGCATCGTCTGGATTTGCAACCATTCCTGGGCGCTGATTGTAAATTGGATATAGACCGAATCGATTTGCTGAATGTTCGTCAGCAATGTACCGTTGCTACCACTGTCATTACTGTTGTTTCCAACCAGCGAGCCGGGTGTTACCTGCTGCTGCCCAGCAATGCCATTAATAGGCGCAGTAATACGCGTGTATCCCAAGTTGATGCGAGCAGTCTCCACAACAGCCTGATCCGCTTTGACTTTGGCAGCGACACTTCGTTCGGCGGCATCAGCGTCATCAACCACTTGCTGGGATACGGCGCCGGATGCCTGTTGCTGATGATCCCGTCTCGCGGTGATTCGTGCATTCTTGAGGGTTGCCTGATCAGCGGCAAGCATGGCTAGGTCCGTATCCAACTGAGCCTGGTAGTAACTGGGGTCGATCTCAAAAAGTTGCTGTCCTTTGTGGACTTCACTTCCTTCTTGATAAAGTCGTTTTAAAACAACACCGGAAACACGAGCCACTACATTGGCCGATTGCAAGGCCGCAATTCGACCTACAAATGTTTTTTGCAAAGGCAGTTCTTGTTCATGCACCACCAGTGTTGCGACTGTTGGTATCATGTGCGGATTAACGTCAGCCTTCTGGATAGGACCACTCTTGCTGCAACCTGCCAAAAGGGTGCATAGTGCGACAAGATACCTGTTGTTCATGGTTCATTTCCTTGCAGTCAATGAGGTCGATATTAGCCTTGTTGCGGCAATCCGGATTTTTTACCGGACCAATTTCCGCCCATAGCCTGATACAGTGCAGCTGAATCAGCCAAAAGACTCGATTGTGCAGCCAAAACAGTGATCTGGATATTTTTGAGCGATGATTGTTCCGAAATCAGGGAAGATAAAGAAGTTGCGCCACTGACATATCGGGTTTGCGCAAGTCGCAAACGGGTTTCTTCTTGTTGCAGGCTGTTGGTTCGATATTGAAGGGTTTGCTGATCATGCTGCAGGGCCGTCAAGGCATCAGCAACTTGCTGAAAAGCCGTGACCACCGTTTGCCGATAGACCAACCCAGCGCTTTGCATCGCCTCAATGGCCGCCTTCTTCTTGTTTTTCAAAGCACCACCATCAAAAAGAGGCTGGGTCAAGTTGCCCCCAAGTGCCCACACCAACGATTTGCTGCGAAAGAGCTTCGAAAGGGTTATGGCATCAAAGGCCGTTGAGGCGGTTAGAGTAAATTGAGGCAACATATTTGCTTTGGCAACACCAACCTGAGATGCGGCCGCATCCCACAAAGCTTCAGCAGCCCGGATATCAGGGCGCTGAACCAACAACTGGGCGGGAAGAGCAACGGGTACAGGTGCAGGCAGCTTCATCTGGGCAAGATCTCCCGAGTCAATCTGCGCATCGGGCGAACGCCCCAGTAGGGCATTCAACTGGTGTTTGAGTTGTTCGATGGACTTCTGGGTCTGGGGAATAACCGCTTGGGCATTACTTAGCGTCTGTTCCTGAGCCAGAAGGCTGTCTTGGTCAATGGCACCGGATTGGTATTGGATCTTGAGCAAAGAAAGTTGACGATTTTGATCGGCAAGCACACGCTGCTGGAGATCAAGCAATTTCAGTTCATAAGCCAGATTCATGGCAGCGGTGACGATATTGGCGGCGAGCGTTTGTTCCGAAGCCTCATACTGAAAGTTCTGTGCCTGAAGCTGGCTCAGAATTTCTTTCAGTGCCAGACGGGACGCACCCCACAGATCAATGCCATAACTGACATTAACACCCGTGTTGTACAGATTAAATGGTCCAAAGAGTACACCGGGACCGAAAAAAAGTTTCTGGCGTTCTGTGTTGACCCCCAGGTTGACCGTGGGGAAAAGCAGTGATCCACGTTCGGCCTGATAAAGATCAAACTGCTGTTGCAGGACGTGCACTTGGGCCTTCAGGTTGGGATTGGCATGCAAGCCCTGATCAACCAGTTGGTTCAGGGTTTCTGAATGGTAGCTTCGCCACCACTTCATTTGTGTGTAACCGGAACCAGATGTCGTCATTGATGATGGTGGTATTTGGTAATGCAAATCCCGCACCGATTGTTGGCTCTTGGTTTCAGGGGCAGAAATGCAGCCCGAAAGCATTAAAACAGGCAATGCAGTCAGCAAGAGTGCTTTGGGTATGAACGAAACACCTTTTTTCGTATTCATAATTTCTCCCCTAGTGCCAAGAAAACAATAACGGCCATGATAATTAATAAGTGAACTATATACAATCGAATCAGATCAAATAATGCTAAATTTGGGGCTCAACGGGTTAGCCTAATTCTGTCCAAAGTATCACGATTTATGATGGACATTATATCCATGGACTGCAACTAGACAGGTTATCTATGCTTATAAAATTGATCCATCGTGTCATGGCTATCATGACAGTAACAGTTGTATGTGCATCAGCACAGGCAGTTGACTTTCAGAGTCGTGTTGCCAAGATAGAAATTCCAGGTCTAGAGCTGAAAAGTTTTGATATTGGGGCAGCGATGGATGGACTCTATGTTCTGGCTGATCGTTCTCATGCTGCAGTTGACCTTGTTGATCTTCGAACGTTCCATGTTTTGGCCCAGATTGGGGGCTTTGCCGGTGCTCAACATGAGGGAAGGGGTGGTCCAAATGGCGTTGTGTTTATCGATGATCGACAGGTTTGGGCCGGAGATGGAGCCAGCAAAATTGCTGTTATTGATCTGAAAAGTCACAAGGTTATTGCCACAATCTCCACAGGAGGGGATCGAAGGGTTGATGAACTGGCCTACGATGCCAAAGATCATTGGGTGATTGCGGTCAATAATGCGGACAAACCTCCTTTTGTGACGATGGTTGATGTCCGCTTTCCATACCAGGTTCATGCACGTATCTCAATTCCCGAAGCAACAGATGGTTTGGAGCAACCCGTTTGGGATCCTGTAACTGGCTTGGTCTATTTGGCTGTACCCGAACTCAATCATCAACCGGAGCACGGTGGCATTGCGGTTTTAGATCCGAAGTCAGGTCACCTGATTCGCATGATTCCTGTTCAGGATTGTATGCCTGCAGGCCTTGCACTAGGGCCCGAAGGTCATGCCTTGGTTGGATGCAGTGATGATGCTATCAAGGCTGGCTTTAAGCCGAAAAGCATTGAAATTGCGGTTCCATCCGGGCGTATTCTGCACGAAATACCGAACGTGGGAGGATCTGATGAGATTACGTTCGATCCCTTTACACGACATTATGTGCTTGCAGCGGTGGCCCAGCCCGGAGGCTCAGTCATTGGTTTGGTTGATGCGGATAGTGGGCATTGGCTCGGCAACATACCCAGCGGATTGCATGCGCATTCCGTGGCCTCCTGGCACGGCATGATGATCGTGCCTGTTGCTGCGGGCGATCAGCGATGTCCGAAGGGTTGTTTGCGCATTCTGAGAGACACGTCATTGAAAAAATGACTAAGTGGTTCACAATGCCGTCTCCATTCTTGGTCAAGGTTGAAGACGGCGATTAGGTCGGAAGGAATTAGAACCATACCCCAAAGTCAAAGCGCATGCCGTGGATGTCACGGGCATGAACATAGGAGAATCCGCCACGCAAATTTGAGATCCAACCCGTCAGTTCATGACGTGCACCAAGGGATAAACCGACTTCATTTTGATTACGTGTATAGGTTTGCACACCGGTAAACAGAGTGTTAATGTACGAAAATTCCATGGAAAGCATGTTGGAAACGGGTGTTCCCAGCATTAACCCATTACGAAAAATGGTGTTGTGGATGTCAGGATCTACGGTGTAGCCACCTGCAGTAAAACGCAAGGTTTTGTAATAGCCAATCATGTTACCAATGGCAGCATAACGGTTGTCCGCCAGAGGGATATTGTAATCGCTGGTCAGTGAAGTTGATGATTCTACGGTCGCTTGGCCCAAATCACTGGAACCACTGAATCCAACGCCGAGAAAGGGGCTGAGTGACCAGTGTTCATTGATGGGAAAACGCGCACCGAGAGCAGGTTGTGCCGAATAAACGCGCGCCCCACCGACTGTGCCTTCCGAAATAGGCATGGACAGAATCAATTGCTTTCCGGCATCGCTATTTGAACGCCACGTATAAGAAAGTGGTAGGGTATTGAACGATACATCAATTCCATTCTGTGAAAACTGACCGTGGGTAAAGCCAAGTCCGAACAAATTGGGAATATGATCAGGCGATGCCCCATTGACCTGAATGGTTGGATTAATGAAGGCGTTCTGAAAATCGTTGGATGCCTGTATGCTTTGTAATGAGGCAGGATTTCCAGCGATGATACTGAACGGGGTTGATGCGACGACTTGTTTCTGCAGGAGCGTCCACAAGTTACCACCGTTTGTCTTGAGATAACTCTGCATCTGGTTAAAAGCATCCTGACGAGCGGCTGTTGCTGAAGCACCAGAGCCGGTAACAGTATGATTGATCTGGTCAAGGGTTAGTGTCAGCTGTTGGCTGTTGTTGGTAAAGGCTGTTGTTGCAAGAGTCAGATTGTTGCCCAGGTAGTTTAGACCCACAGTGGCTGGATTGGCTGGATTGAAGTTGAGGTTAGGATAGGCACTTTGGATCGAAGCGGTGTTTTTGGCCGTCGAGATAAGATTGTCGATGGATGAGAAACCGCTTTGTACTGTTGTGCCACCTTGTTGAATGGTTAAAATGAGTGGGTCGTTGGCCATGACGCGCAGGCTGGTGGCCAATAAAATAACAAGTTGACTTTTGTGTGCATTGAACATACGGATCTCCCTGATCGCTGATAAAAACGTTCGTCACTCTTCAATCGTTTCCACTTTCTGTTAGAAATCAAGGATTGAGAACGGGTGCAAGAAATCATGGATATGGGTATCAAATACGCATTCCCTGCTTTTCCGAACAGCAAGCAAAATCCTGGAAACATGTTGATATCCAAAGAATGATGGCTTGTACTCAAATCGATTGTCTAATAAATATAAAATATGATTTTGAAGTTTTGAAGAATTGTTCTGGATATTTTGTGCCTAAAAATTGCCAGAAAATTCGCTTGAGTATCCCGACAGAATATTGGAATATAGTCCTAACTGAATAGTACAATAATGAATGATTTGCCCGATATCACAATCACAGAGGAGTATAGCCATGCGTACCGCCAAAGTTTATGCTGCTTATGATGCTGTAAGTGCCCTGCGTCCCCATGTGATTGAACGACGCCATCTTGCGACCGATGACATTGATATCGACATCCTCTATTGCGGGGTTTGTCATTCTGACTTGCATACAGCGAGAAATGAATGGAAAAACACGATGTATCCTTGTGTGCCCGGTCATGAAATTGTTGGCAAGGTATGCGCAGTTGGTTCTGCAGTGAGCCGATTTAAGGTGGGCGATTATGTTGGGGTTGGCTGCATGGTGGATAGTTGTGGCCACTGTGCATCCTGTGCCGATGGTGAAGAGCAGTATTGTGAGCACGGTTTTACCGGAACCTATAATGGCCCAGTTTTTGGCGGTGAAAATACTTACGGAGGCTATGCTCAAAGTATTGTTGTCAAAGAGCGCTTTGTTCTGGCGATTCGTCATGATCCGGGTCAGCTTGCTGCAGTTGCCCCACTGCTTTGTGCCGGAATCACAACCTGGTCACCGTTGAAGCGTTGGGCTAGGTCTGGGCAGAAAGTTGGTGTCGTGGGTCTTGGTGGTCTAGGCCACATGGCTGTTAAACTGGCCAATGCCATGGGTATGGAAGTGGTCTTGTTTACAACTTCGGAATCGAAAATTGCTGATGCCAAACGATTGGGTGCCCATCATGTTTGTATATCAAGCCGTCCCGAAGAAATGGCGCGTTTTGGCAATCAGCTTGATTTCATCCTGAATACGGTAGCTGCTCCTCATATCCTTGACGGATATCTGAACCTGCTCAAGCGTGATGGGACAATGACTCTTGTTGGAGCCCCTTCTGAACCCCATCCTTCGCCGGCTGTATTCAATCTGATCTTTAAACGCCGTCAGTTAGCAGGCTCGCTTATTGGTGGTATCAAGGAAACTCAGGAAATGCTTGATTTTTGTGCTGAGCACGGTATTACCTCGGATATTGAACAGATTGCCGCTGGACAGATTAATGAGGCTTACGAGCGCATGTTGAAAAGTGATGTCAAATATCGTTTCGTCATCGATATGTCTACTTTAGTTTAGGCAAGGGGTGGTGTGATGCGTGCTCGAAAATTGGGCAGTCAAGGCCTGGAGGTTTCCATACTTGGGCTGGGTTGCATGGGAATGTCTGATTTCTATTCCGGTCGCTCTGAGAAAGCTGCTGAGGATACTTTGTTACACGCCATTGATCTGGGAATCAGCTTTTTTGATACGGCTGATATGTATGGTGTTGGCCACAATGAACTTTTACTGGGTCGGGTCCTGCGCCCTCAGCGGGACAAGTTGAACCTGGCAACCAAGTTTGGGCATATGCGCGGTGTTGACGGCCAGTTTCTCGGAATTAATGGACGGCCTGACTATGTGCGTGCCTGTTGTGAGGCCAGTCTGAAACGACTTGGCGTTGAATATATTGATCTTTATTATCAGCATCGTGTCGACCCCAATGTAGCCATTGAGGAAACGGTTGGTGCCATGTCCGAACTGGTGCAGGCTGGAAAGATACGTTATATCGGCTTGTGTGAGGTTTCGACCACAACCCTTCGACGCGCCCATGCCGTGCACCCTATTTCGGCAGTGCAGTCGGAGTACTCTCTCTGGTCTCGTGACCCTGAAGCAGAGATTTTGCCTTTATTGCAAACCATGGGCATAGGCTTTGTTCCCTACAGTCCGCTGGGACGAGGATTTCTGACCGGCCGTATTCGCTCCGTGGATGATCTTGCAGGAGATGATTATCGTCGCAATTCGCCAAGATTTCAGGAAGAGAACCTAGATCGTAATTTAGAACTTCTCAATGCAATTGAGGACATGGCTCGCAGCAAAGGATGCAGCATGGCTCAGCTGGCTTTGGCCTGGGTTTTGGCTCAGGGCGATCATATCGTTCCCATTCCTGGTACTCGATCCTTGAGTCGATTGGAAGAAAATGTTGCTGCTTTGCAGATTGAACTTACGACTAAAGATCTGGAGCAACTGAATGCCATGATACCGGTTGGGGCAGCCTCAGGCACAAGGTATCCGGCATTGCAGATGCAGGCGCTTAATCGTTAATGTTCCATCCGTGGATATCAAAATCCCTGGAATTAAAAAAGGTATGGTCATGAGTCAAACATCGGGAATCTTGTCGAGAACATCAGGAAATTCGGCTTATTTTCCGGTTTTGGGTTCGATTAGCCTGGCTCATGCTTTGAATGACACGATGCAATCACTGTTGCTGGCCAGTTACCCATTGTTCAAATCGGGTTTTGATCTCAGTTTTGCCCAGATTGGTCTTATCACTCTGGCGTATCAGTGTACCGCATCGCTTCTGCAGCCACTTATTGGAACCTATACTGACCGGCATCCACAACCTTTTTCCCTCGTTGTTGGTATGGCCTTTACCTTTTCCGGCTTGCTGCTCTTGGCGCATGCTCATGCGTTTTATGTTTTGTTGCTTGCGGCTGCGCTGGTGGGTAGTGGTTCCTCGATTTTTCACCCTGAAGCATCGAGAGTTGCGCGTTTGGCATCCGGTGGGCAGCATGGTTTGGCACAGTCCATTTTCCAGGTCGGTGGTAATGCAGGGTCGGCCATCGGGCCTTTGCTGGCAGCCTGGTTTGTCTTGCCACGGGGTCAGTCCAGTTTAGCCATGTTTTCACTCATGGCGCTTGGGGGTATGCTGATTTTGAGTGGGGTAGGTGTCTGGTATCAGCATCAGCATCGTCGCCCATCGGTCCACTCGCAAAGCAAGGCTTCGTCTCTGCCTACGTCTCGGCTGGCAAGAACCATGAGCGTCCTTGTAATGTTGATGTTTTCTAAATTCATTTACATGGCCAGCATCAGTAGTTATCTGATTTTTTATCTGATGCATCACTATGGAATTAGTGCTCAAAAGGCCCAGTATCATCTGTTTTATTTTCTGTTTGCGGTTGCTGCAGGTACAGTTTTGGGTGGACCCTTGGGCGACCGGATCGGACGCAAGCCCGTTATATGGATTTCGATTCTGGGTATTGCACCGTTCACCCTGGCTTTGCCGTATGTCAGTTTAGCTGTGTCGGTTGGATTGATGGTACTTATTGGCTTTTTGCTGGCCTCAGCGTTTCCAGCCATGGTGGTCTATGCGCAGGAATTGATGCCTGGCCGAACGGGAATGGTTTCCGGGTTGTTCTTTGGTCTGGCATTTGGTTTAGGTGGTGTGGGTGCGGCGATGCTCGGTTCCTGGGCTGATCATGATGGGATTGATGCCGTGTATCGGTTTTGTTCCTTTTTGCCGCTGCTCGGCGTTCTTGCAGTATTTTTGCCTGATTTAAAACAGGCACAATCGCACTAAAGGGAGGATCGATCGTTAAACATCATTGCGACCACATCGGTAAATCGTCGCCGACAACATCCAGTTTTTTCCTGAAATGAGTGGGTTTTACGGGTTGTACACGGGCATTTAACCATAGGACCGAACACTCTCTGATGTAACGGATTAATGGCTAGGCCAAGCCGTTCATTCTCGCCCATACCACGCAAGCGGTGGCTGTGAGCATACAGAGTCAATTTCACGATTCGATTTGGCTCTCTGCAATACCAACGGATGCGGATACGACACAGTTACGCCCGGATTTTTTGGCAGAGTACAGTGCCTGATCAGCGCGTTCATAGAGGCAACTAAAACTTTCTCCATCAGGGTCGGAGACCGCTATTCCAGCTGAAACCGATACAACACCCAGCGGATGGTCCGGATGGCTAATCGCAAGTTCCATGACACAAGAACGTAAATGATCTGCAAGTTTATACATATTATCTGGTTGTGCAGGGGCAACCAGAACAGCAAATTCTTCGCCTCCCAGACGAAAGACCAGGTCTGAGGAGCGGCGCAGATGTGAAGCCATACATTTACTGACAGCAATCAGGGCTGCATCTCCAGCCTGATGACCAAGAGCGTCGTTCAGTTTTTTGAAAAAATCCAGATCATAAAGTATTAGACCCACTCCATAGTGCTCGCGCTGTGCCCGCCGCAGTTCATATTCCATAACCTGGTTGAAATGACGACGATTGTAGAGACCGGTCAGTCCATCACGCGTACTTAGTTCTTTCAACTGCTGGTTGGCACGCGAGAGTTCTTCACTGAGTAAGCGTTCCTGGATCAGCATGGCTGCTAGTACGTCCCCCGTTAAACCAGTACCATAAAATCGGCCATCAACCGTAATAACAAATCCTGCAGAAAGACGGGTGCGATTCCAGGAGCGCAGCAAACGATCCGCCAACTGGCTAATTGGTGTTTGGGCATCAATACATACCGGGTGATCATCCATGAACTTGCGACAGCTTTTCTTGCCATAGAGTTCCCTGGTAAATGGCTGAGCCATCAGTTCCATAAAGTAATCACGATGAATCATGCCGACAACAAGGTCTTCATGGGTAACGGCAATATGCGTAGGATGCTCCGGGCTGGTGAAAAGATCAAAGACCTCAGCATTGGTCATTTCTATATCAACAGCTTTTGAAGCGCGGTTCAAGTCGATGGCTTTAAGTACTACAGGAACATTAGATTCTTCCTGGACGCTAACGATTTCTTGATGAAGGGTTAATCGTGCATTCGGCAACGTGCTATTCCCGATACTAGGTTTTATATTGGTATTATCAGAACGATGTTTCATTATTATGACTAAATGAAAATTTAAATTTCTTGAAGAAGGTAGTCCGAATGGACAATATATGGTTCGGACTACATTGAGTGCATACCGGTTTTTTTCATTGTTTCATAGGATTTTTGGATCGATTTAAGGAGGCCTTTCCGTGTCTCAGTCATCGTACAAGATTCTCTTTCTATGTACCGGCAATTCGGCGCGAAGTATCATGGCTGAAGCCTTGTTGAATAAACTTGGTGCTGGCCGTTTCAGGGCCTATAGTGCAGGTCGTGAACCACGAGGCGAACTCCATCCGCGTGCCCTGCAGTTTTTGCAGCAGAATCATTGCGCCATTGATGGACTCTATAGTAAAAGCTGGGATGAGTTTCTTGACCCACAGGCACCCGTCATGGATATGGTTATTTTGGTCTGTGAAAACCTGTTAACATCGTCGTGCCCGGTCTGGCCTGGGCATCCACGTATTGTTCGCTGGGGATTTCCAGATCCCGTTTTGAAGATTGGCACGGACGAAGAAATCTCCAAAGCTTTTCTGGATGTTTTTCAACAGATTCGTCAGCGGGTCGAGTTACTGGTAAGCCTACCGCAAATCGAATTGGAACATCTGGGTCAGGAATCATAAATGGCGTGTTGTTGGGTTCATTGATTCCCGTTCTAAATCGAAAAGTGGATCGGGGTCTGGACCCCACTGCTTTGGCCAGTAAAAATAGTCAGACACATCAATACCAAGCCAGTTTTTATGCTGCCACTGGGGTTGGCGGTCCTTGTCGATGAGCAAGGCACGAACGCCTTCGGCAAGGTCTCCAAACTGGCAACAGTTGATCGCCATCAGCCGTTCCATACGAAAACACTGTGCCAGCGAGAGGTACTTGCTGCGTGAAAGTTGAGCCACGATCAGTGCGGCAGTTAAAGGACAGCCCTGTTCAAGCTGTTTTGCGCCTTGCTGTAACCATGGGTTTGAGTGCGCCCGTAGGGTCAGGACTTTTGAAACGATCTCCTCAACCGAAAATCCCTGTCCCAGTGATCGTAGTAACGATGCATGCTCGGCAATGGGCGAAGGGGAGGTCAGTTCTTGATGCTGATGCTGCATTGATTGAAGGATATAAGCCAGCATTCGAAGATTGTATTGAGGGTCGATACTGAACTCGGAAGACTGAAGTGATTCCAGCAATTCATCCAGTTGTTCATCTCCAAGTACATAATCAGCCCAGCCACACCAGAGTGCGTCTGCTGCATTCAGCGTAAGACCGGTAAGCGCAAGCACATGGCCTAGTCCAGAAGGTAAACGGTTTAAAAACCAGCTAGCACCCACATCAGGGAAAAGTCCGATGCTGATTTCCGGCATGGCCATTCGTGTTGATGGTGTCACAATTCGGAACGAAGCACCATTCATTAGCCCCATCCCGCCACCCATAACCACGCCATGCCCCCAGACAACCAAAGGCTTTCGATAGGTATGGATATGATAATCCAGGCGATATTCCAGACTGAAAAACTGTTCAACCTGAATGTTGCGAGCTCCTTTACCATATTCTTTGACGCTATCGTACATGCTGCGAATATCTCCGCCTGCACAAAATGCTTTTTTGCCATTGCCACAAAGCAGTACGAAGGCAATGTCAGGATTGTTTTCATAATAGCTCAGAGCTTCTTCCAGAGCTTCAACCATGGCGGTCGTCAGAGCATTCAGGGATTTTTCAGCATTTAGCTTGATTAGAGCAAAAAAAAGTCCACCTGCTGTGGCGCGTTGTTCACAAATGATTTCATGACAGGACGCCAATTTTGATAACTGATTCATCGACAAATTCCCAGTGATCTTCATATTCAAACTTTAACGGAAAAGCACGATTCTGAACAGCAAAGGCTAAGGCCTGATTCATTCCAGACAGGGTGACTCCATCTTTCTTAAAGTGTCCGAATGTCTTTTAACGCGATCTAGCTGATTAAGACCTAGGAACGGTGCTTGCATTGCCATCACGGATCGCCAAGTAATGAGCAGACATTATCTCAACTCCTGCAGCGTCAAAGTGCTGGTGTATCTGCAGATGTAAGTCAGAGTATATTTGAGCCATGCGAAGTGGTGCGTGCGTATATGCATTGATTTCGTAGGTAACATACCAGTCACCCAGAGCTGTTTCCAGAACAAAAGGTGAGGGATGTGCTTCGATGCCTGATACAGAACAGGCCGCAGCAATCTAAAGCTGATGAATTTGTTGCGGGTCGGATCCATAACCAATGGTAATGCTGGTATGAATCAGTAATCCGTCGCCATCAGCGGCAGATGTACTGAAATTGATAATGTGAGCATTCATGACTACGGAATTGGGTATGGTAACCACAACGTTCTTGATGGTACGTATGCGTGTGATCAATAGCGTTTTTTCGACAATATCGCCTGTTGTGTCACCAATTTGTACTCGGTCATTGATTTTGAAGGCGCGGGTATAGGTCAGAATGATTCCAGCGATGACGTTGGCAATTGCAGATGACGATGAAAATGATAGTACTGCCCCAAGAACCAAACCAACACCCTGAAAAGCAGCTGTATTAGAGCATGGGATATAGGGGTAGCCGCTGATAAGTGCTGTAATGATGATCAGGAATCTTGTGATCTGATAGGTGGGTAGTGCCCATTCCGCATAAAACCATTCAAAGCTCAATTCACCCTGTTTGATTAACCTGAAGAAAAAACGAATGACTTTAAGGCAATAAAACGCAACGGTGATGATAATCATGATGGAAAAAAGGTTAGGGATGAAACGAATCAATCCTGTACCTATTTGTTGCAATGGGGTAAGGACATAGTCCAGCAGGATATTGGCCAAACGACGTGTTTGAGGAAAAATACTCAGGCTCAATGGCAAAAAAACATACCAGCAAATGACTGTAATGATCATACGGAGCAACTGAATTGCTGTGCTTGCAAGGCTCAAGATGCGTGCAGACGACAAAATCTCAACATGTTGGATATGCCAACCATGCATATGTGGTAAGGGAGTTTGGGTCAAGAACTGTTCAATACGATCAAAAAATTTCCGGTTTAGTCGCAAGGTCATGAATAATGCGAAGGTCGAAGCCAGCATGAGTAAAAGAGTGCGTATCCATGCTAGAACACTGTGTTGTTGTCGATAGTCGGCCACAGCCGAGACAAGAGTGTTTTTGACTTTGCTGGACAGTTGCAGAGTAGACAGATGACTAAGTTGAGCATCATCTGGAGTAATCAACAGCAAAATAGTGTCATCTGATGCTAGGGCAATGCCTTGTGAACTGCTCAAGCTGTGCAACGAAGTCAGTGGCGCATTGCTTTTAGCAAATGCTTGCAGATGATCTTCAATAATTCTTGCCCGTTCATCTATGCTAATGCTGGCAACAGGTGAGGAGTGAATAGGAAAAAGCTGCTGTTTGTACAAGGAAATCATGACGACAGGATTATTTGCTGCAAAAGACTGAATACACCCAAGGTATAGCAATAGGCAAAATTGAAGTATTTTCATTGATCGGCATAGGGGGCGGCGTTTAGCCGCGCCCCTGCCACACCACCCGGCATGCGGGTCCGCACCGGGCGGTTCGAGAAGTTGAGGTCATGTGAGTCGTGGGAAGCCAAGATTGTCAAAGTATTG
>JAJZUM010000177.1 GCA_021848605.1 Pseudomonadota bacterium
CCAGCATTCAGGGCGCGCGACACCATCCCCTCAAGCATCTGTGGTTGACTCTGATTCTTGGCTTGCTGGTACCGCCTGGCAGCGACACTCCGCTGATCATGAAAGGCTGTGGGAAAGGGGTGAGCCTGAGAGGCGCTGATAAAAATCTCGCGATCCAGCGGCACAAACCGATCCTGGGTCGCCAGCCCCAGGGTCAGAATCTGTTGCCCCATGACGGTGCAACCCGTCAAATGATCAAAAAGGCAGAAGACCACGGGCATCTTCTTTCCTCGGCGCATCTTCACGGAATCGTCCACGACCAACGCACGGATCGTGCTCTTTTTCTCGGTTGCAATCAGCTTTTTGGCGATGTGAAGCTGGAGCTTGCGCCAGTTCAGATCTTCCCGATTCAACAGGTCGTCGAGTGCATTCTTATGAGCCGAAGACAAAACCACAAGAAAAGCTAAGCAATGATTCTCGGGAAAACATGGCAATGGAATCGACGTTAAGCCAGACTCACAGAAGCCAGACCCACAGCAGTAAGAGATAAACGACATCGATGGCTGAAGTCCCTGAACGCTTTTTGAATCCCAGCCGATTGAGCAAACGAGGGAATTCGAGGCGTTTCCACATGCAACTGAATAGATTGTCGATTTGTATAGGCTGATCTTTCAGAAACTCTTGGGTCTAATCTGGCAATGCTGGGGTCTGAGTGGCAAGATTCATGAGGTGGACTACAGGTGGTCTGGTTTTTTGTCCAGACAACAAAAACTATATCACTTATAGGTTGTTTTTATAATTAAATCATATTGTTACGTGTTATTATTCAAAAAAACGAGCTCCGAAACTTGAGTAAAATATTTCTGCAATAAATGAACAAGCACTTCAGAGTCAGCGTTATGGTCATGTTCGATGCTTCTTTCGCCATTTAAGCCCATTGCAAACATGGGTCAAGTTAAAACGCCTTAAAACACTGGCCGAATGTATTCAGGTTGCACCAGGATATCTTCAACGTACCTGAAAATCAGGAAAAAATTGCCCAATCCGATTTTGCAAATCGGCAGAGATCGGGCTCATTGGCCAAGCATTGGCCTCGGCATCCAGGCAATTGCCTGCCCGAAACAGCTGCAACCGAAAGTGCTGTACACCACGACGCGCCAAACTATTAACCAGATCGAGCAGTTCATCCTCAGTCATGATATTAGGATGCCAGGTCGTGCGAACTTCAAAGGGCACACGGCCTGAGAGCAGCACATCCAGGCTAGCAATCGCCAACTCTGCCGAGCGTCGGTCCCCGGTCAGGGTTGCATACTTGTGCTTGTGGGTTTTCATATCAAGCCCAACCCAATCACAATATTTGAGTACTTCGGCCAAGCGCTGAGGAGCGATCCCACTGGTATGCAAACCCACCTTGAACCTTTGGTCACGAATGGTTTGCATGGCATTGGCCAGTGAAGCCTGCAGCAAAGGTTCTCCACCACTGAACACCACCGCATCCAGCAAGCCATGCCGTTCATTCAGAAAAGCCTGCAGTCCTGTCCAACTCAGACTTCCTGCTCCATGTGCACGCAGGTGGGGATTGTGGCAATACGAACATGCCCAGGTACAGCCCTGACAAAACACAACACAGCTCAACTCGCCCGGGTAATCGAGGCTGGAAAAGGGGCAGAACCCGCCAATCGCCAGAGCCTGCGGCATTAACGTCTGTCCTGAGAGCCCTGGGTACAGCGCACCTCTAGAAAATGCTGCCGCTCACTGTGCTCGGAGCGTTTGCCCGGATTGAAGGCATTGACCGGGCGGTGGTAGCCCATCACCCGTGTCCAGACTTCGCAACGCGTACGCTCTTCTTCCCTCAATGCCTGTGTCGACATGTTCGTTACTCCTTTCTTGAATGCCCGTTTACCTTGTTGGGTCCATTGAAGCTGTTATCAGACAACTTCTGCCCCTTCCCTTGCTATCTGTCGACGCGCCCATAGTGCCTCATCACAGCGCGGACAAAACTCATGTTCTCCCTTCAAATAACCATGCACCGGACAAATGGAAAAGGTCGGCGTCAAAGTCAGATACGGCAGCCGGTGATGCGTCAAGGCACGCTGTACGATGCGTCGTGCTGCATCGGCCGAGCTCAGTCGCTCGTTCATGTACAAATGCAGAACGGTTCCACCAGTATAACGCGCCTGCAAATCGTCCTGCAGTCTTAATGCCAGGAAAGGATCATCGGTAAAACCCACAGGCAATTGACTGGAATTAGTGTAATAGGGAGCAGCTGCGCTACCGGCCTGCAAAATTCCTGGATAACGACGTGCGTCTTCCTTGGCAAAGCGATAGGTCGTTCCTTCTGCCGGGGTGGCTTCCAAATTATAGAGATGTCCGGTTTCTTCCTGATAGTCCTGCATTCGTCCACGCACATGATCCAGCAACTCCATGGCCAATCGACGCCCTTCATCCTGTGTCAGATCCAGGGTGTCGTCGGAGAAGTTGCGAATCATTTCGTTGATGCCATTGACGCCCAGCGTAGAGAAATGATTGCGCAAGGTCCCCAGGTAACGCTGCGTATAAGGGAACAATCCCTGGTCCATATAGCGCTGTATGACACGTCGCTTGATTTCCAAGCTGTTTTTGCCCAAATCAAGCAGTTCATCCATACGGCGCAGCAGCCCAATCCAATCGCCTTTGAACAAATAACCCAATCGGGCACAATTGATGGTTACCACCCCCAGCGATCCGGTTTGCTCAGCGGATCCAAACAAGCCGTTACCTCGCTTGAGCAGCTCGCGCAAGTCCAATTGCAGGCGACAGCACATCGAGCGAATCATGTTCGGCTTCAATTCACTATTAATGAAGTTCTGGAAATACGGTAAGCCGTATTTAGCCGTCATCTCAAACAATAAGTCGGCATTGGGTGCGTGCCAGTCGAAGTCCGGGGTGATGTTGTAGGTGGGGATGGGAAAGGTGAAGACCCGACCATGTGAATCACCTTGCATCATAACTTCCAGGTAGGCACGATTCAGCATGTCCATTTCAGCCTGCAAGTCACCATACTGGAAATCCATCTCCTCTCCAGCGATGACCGGTACCTGCTCACGCAAATCTTCCGGACAAACCCAGTCGAACGTCAGATTGGTGAACGGAGTCTGGGTCCCCCAGCGGGAAGGTACATTTAGATTGTAAATCAGTTCCTGCACACATTGCTTGACATCGGCATAACTCATGCCGTCCTTGCGCAGATAGGGCGCCAGGTATGTATCAAAGGATGAAAAGGCTTGAGCGCCAGCCCATTCATTCTGCAGGGTACCCAAAAAATTCACCATCTGCCCAACTGCACTGGATAAATGTTTGGGGGGCATCGCCTCGCAACGACCAGGCACACCATTAAGCCCTTCATGAAGGAGGGTCCGCAGGGACCAACCAGCACAATAACCACTGAGCATGTCCAGATCATGAATATGGATATCGGCATTGCGATGCGCCTCACCTACTTCAAGGGGATACACATGACTCAGCCAGTAATTGGCGGTAACTTTACCGGAAACATTGAGAATCAGACCGCCCAGAGAATAGCCCTGATTAGCGTTGGCGCTCACTCGCCAGTCGCTGCGCTCTAGGTACTCGTTCATGGCATTGGCCACATCAACGACCGTTGCCTTATCAGCGCGTAGGCGGCGGTGCTGCTCGCGGTAGACAATGTAGGCCCGGGCTGTATCAAAATAATCGGCACTCGCCAGCACTCTTTCAACGATGTCCTGGATGTCTTCGATACCTGGCACGCCATCACCAGCAAAGCGTAGGCCCAGCACATTCATGACTGCCCGGGTCAACTCAACAGCACGTTCTGCGCCAAACTCATGACAAGCCTGGCCAGCCTGCCGAATGGCCTTTTCTATTTTTTCTGAAGAAAAACCATCCAGGCTACCGTCACGCTTGCGTACCCACTTCGGCACTTTAGTCAGCTGCTGATCATTCCTTGGCATACCCGGAAACTCCACTTTATATATGGTTTATTTAATATTGATAACACAATATATTGTGGTGTAGCTCTTGTGGTTCATCAAGAAGACAAAGTTGATCCAGATCAATATCTGAATACTTTGGGGATTTATGGACAGCGCGTCAAAGATTGTTCAAACCTATTCAAGACCTGGCAGCATACTGAACTGTCCTGTCCCGACAAATGGCCACACCGAACCTACGACTCAGGCTAACATGGAGCGTAACGTCTTGGCGGCTGAGACCATATGAATCAAAGCAGGCTTCAACTCGTTCCATCAGCGAGTCTAGAGACCACAATCCGGGTTGACGCCATAGGCGTTCAGCCGGTATGCGCACAACCTTGAGGTTGTGCATCCAATCATTCAGGAGCATTATCGCACATGGGCATGATACTCAATACCAAAGATGGTCCGAATCATTAAATTAGCCTATATTTATCAATATGTTATTCGTGCGATTAGCAAAACGGATTTATGATCATGCCAAGCGAAAACTTCGAAAAAGTTATTTCCATGCTCCAAAAGGCTCGCTATCCAGTGGCTTTCACTGGAGCCGGCATGTCTTCCGAAAGCGGCATACCAACATTTCGTGATTCCTCAGCAGCTCTTTGGGACGATTTCGATGCCAAGGTATTATCATCTGCCGAAGGCTTCAGTAAATACCCTGAACGAGTGTTTGGGTGGCACGTTTGGCTGATGGCACAGATTCAACATGCCTCACCTCATAAAGGTCACAAGGCACTAAGCGATATGCAAGCAATCTGGCCAAATCTTAAGATCGTTACACAAAATGTGGACAATCTCCACGAAAGAGCTGGGAATACGAATGTTTTTCATCTGCATGGGGATATTTTTGCACTACGTTGTGCAAGATCCAACTGCAGGCGTCCCTACACAGGGTTCACAATCCCAGATGACGCACGATTTAATCCGGAGTTAACACTGCAACCACCGCAATGCACATGTGGCGCATTGGTTCGACATCATGTTGTCTTTTTTGGTGAAAACCTTCCAGCAAAGCCCTGGAAGGCAGCCCATAGTGCCATGCTGTTCGCGGACGTTGTGCTCGTGATCGGCACATCTGGTGTGGTGTATCCAGCCGCATCCTTGGTTAAAATAGCCAAAGAGCAAGGAGCATTCATCATTGAAATCAACCCCAAAGCAACAGACTTGAGCCTAGATACAGATCTCAGTTTGTTTTCAGGAGCAGCTGACACTTTGGATCTTATTTCAAAACGACTTATTGGTTATTCTGCCCCCACGA
>JAJZUM010000178.1 GCA_021848605.1 Pseudomonadota bacterium
GGTCCTAAATACTCAGCAGGGTGTATCAGTCGTGTACCTATCAGAGTACCAGCAGGGTCTTTCATGCTAAGGCGCAAATCTGGAAAAGGATGTTCAACCATACTTATATTGTGAATAAGAGTGTCTACCAGCAAGCGTCCATGATCAGGATCAGGACGAACAATCAACATATCAACGCGCAGAAAGTTGGAGTCTTCCTCCGTCCTGCAATGCAGACGTTGGCAAAATTGTTTAACTATTTGATTTAAAAAAGGAACGTTTTGAAATGATTCAGCTTCATAAAACAGAACTTGTCCGAACAAGAGCAAAACGGCAGCCAGATTCACGCCTCCCCACAACAGAATTTTATTCCATGGCATAGGATTTTTTTTGGTAACCAGTGACACAGGGTCAGAAAGATCATCCTGTGGCAGGGAAAAATTTTCCGTACGTTGCGCTGAAGACTGAATATTGAGATCGTCGTCATTAAGAAAATCCAGCGCATGTTCATCGCCAAACAGAAAAGCGGATCCTGGTGTTTCAGTGACAGGTTTTTGTTCCGGCAATTTTTGGTTTGGTATTATGGCTGGAGCTGGTTCGGATTGAGATTGTGCCAATTCTTCAAGAAGTTCTTGAGCCCACAACTCATCGGGATTGGCTTGCGCCTCCATCAGTGATGGTTCGAGGTCAAAGCTGGGCGTGGACTCACCTGGACTGGAAGTCTGCTCATGACTGCCCTCATGCAACATAAAATCACTTAGTTCGCTGGCGCCAAGACTGATCTTGATATTGTTGCCATGATCATGGTGGTGCACATCGTGATCGGAATGAGTGGCAAATACAGGCTTATTTGAGGAAAGTTCTGTTTCCTTGAGCAGTTCCTCAGCCCAGGACTCATCATGAGCAGTCTTGTCTTTGCCAACGACAACCGCTGCCGGTACCAGATTAAGGTCAGCACGAAACGCTTGCAGGCATGCCCCACAACGAACCATCCCAGATTTTGCCTTGAGTTGGTCATCATGAACATTAAACACACTTTGACAATAAGGGCAACGTGCCTGAATCATAAAATGCTCGACAATATGTCCAAAATTGCGTCTAGTCTAGCTGGCCATTGACCATCAAGCAATGCGTCGTTTTCCTTGCAACCTGCACCAATCTTCATCCCTGAATTCAGGACTACTGAATTGAATCCAGGGGTTGTAGGCACAGCTGACATCCTCAACCTGACTTCGAATAAGACCCGACAAAGCCAGTTCACCCAATGGCCTCAAATAACCACACAAAAGCTCTGCTAAATGAATAAGAGGCTTGGCCAGTATATTAGCGACGACAACATCACAGCTAGTCTTGAGTTCATCGGGTACTTCCTCAGGCAAATACACCACAAGACGGTCAAGCACGCCATTACGTCGGGCATTTTCCTGGGTCGATAACAGTGCCTGGGGGTCATTATCAACGGCTATGGCATGACGGGCACCAAGCAGCAAGGCTGCAATAGCCAAAATACCAGAGCCACAGCCATAATCCATGACGGTTTTATCAGAAAGTTCAAGGGAATCAAGCCAATTCAAACATAATGATGTCGTAGCATGAGTTCCGGTGCCAAAGGCCAGGCCAGGGTCAAGCAAAAGATTGACCGCATCGGGACAAGGAGGGGGTGTCCAGCTTGGAACAACCCAGAGACGTTTTCCAAAAGCCATCGGATGATAGTGGTCCATCCATGCCCTTTCCCAATCCTTGTCTTCAAGAACTTCAGCGCGCAGCGTCGTGATCTGGCCATCAAGCTGTTGAGCAAGAAATTCCAAAAGCGCATCCATGTCGGACTCAGCGCTAAATAAGCCCTGAACCCATACCGAATCCCACAACGGGGTCGCACCTGGAGGAGGCTCAAGCAATGGTTGATCGCCAGCATCGAGCAACATGATGGCCGGAGAACCAAGCTCCGAAAGAAGGTTTTCAACCTGTTCGGTCTGGTCTCGCTGTGTTTGAATTTTGACTTGAATCCATGTCATGAAGCTATCGACTCAGAATATGTTCCAGATGATGGATATCCACGCCACCGCGAATGAAGTCACTGTCTCGAAGGATGGTGTCCCGATGCAGGGGCGTATTGGTTTTAATGCCATCGACCACTAATTCGTCAAGAGCACGTCGCATTCGATTCAGACAGGTGTTCCGGTCAGGTGCCCAGGTTATCAGCTTGCCAATCAGTGAGTCGTAATGAGGTGGAACCATATAGCCGGAATACACATGAGAATCCATACGCACTCCCAGACCACCAGGTGCGTGGAAATGGCGAATGAGGCCAGGGGATGGCATAAAGGACTTGGGGTCTTCGGCGTTGATCCGACACTCCATGGCATGGCCATGCACGACAATATCTTCCTGCCGGTAGGAGAGTCCTTCTCCGGCAGCAATCAGTAGTTGCTCCCGAATAATATCAACACCGGTAACCAATTCGGTCACCGGGTGTTCAACTTGAACACGGGTATTCATTTCAATGAAGTAGAATCGTCCTTTTTCGTAAAGAAACTCAAAAGTCCCGGCTCCTCGATACTGTATGGTTCGACAGGCATTGACACATGCCTGGGCAATTTCAGCGCGTTTGTCTTCCGGGATATTGGGTGCAGGAGCTTCTTCAAGTACTTTTTGATGTCTTCTTTGCAAAGAACAATCACGATCACCAAGATGTATGGCTTCTCCAGCCCCATCGCCAAGCACCTGGATTTCAATATGTCTTGGATGTTGCAGGAACTTCTCAATATAAACGGTATCATCACCAAAGGCTGCTTTGGCCTCAGTTCGGGTCACAAACAAGGAGTTCAATAAAGCGGACTCGGTATGAACAACACGCATACCCCGTCCACCACCTCCGGCTGCTGCCTTGATAATCACTGGATAGCCTATCTTCTTGGCAATAGCTGTCGCATTTTCATCGGTTACCGGTCCATCCGAACCAGGTACCGTAGGAACACCCGCAGCCTTCATGGCGTCTTTGGCAGAAACCTTATTGCCCATTAATCTGATGGTATCAGGGCGAGGCCCAATAAAAACAAAGCCAGATTTTTCAACGGCTTCCGCAAAGTCGGCATTTTCAGCCAAAAAACCATAGCCCGGGTGAATAGCTTGGGCATCCGTAACTTCGGCTGCTGAAATAAGCGCGGGTATATTCAGGTAACTTTCTTTACTGGGAGCCTTACCAATACATACCGATTCATCAGCCAGACGAACATGCATCAAATCCCGATCTGCTGTTGAATAAACCGCCACCGTTTTGATACCCATTTCACGACAGGCACGCAGAATACGCAAAGCAATTTCGCCACGATTGGCAATGACTACTTTATCGAGCATGGGAAACTCCGTACTCAGCCAATCACAAAGAGGGGTTGATCAAACTCAACAGCCTGACCATTTTCAACGAGAATATCCTTAATCACACCGCTGCACTCGGCTGTGATCTGGTTCATCATTTTCATGGCTTCAATAATACACAAAACATCACCCTGCTGGACCTGCTGACCTGAACTGACAAAAGCGGGGGAGTTCGGAGAGGCTGCGGAATAGAAGGTTCCAACCATGGGTGAACGTTGTACAAAGCCTTCAACAACTTCGGGATCATTAGGGCGGGAGGGAGCAGCTGTGGGTTTTTCCGGAACTGAATCGGGGACATGAATCGCCGATGTGGGTGTGGCGTAGACAGGTGCCGACGTTCGATGATGCCGGGCGATGCGGACTGACTCTTCACCCTCACGGATTTCAATTTCGTCGATGCCGGATTCTTCGAGCAGTTCAATCAGTTTTTTTACCTTACGAATATCCATATCACATTTACTCCGGATTACAGTGGGGATTGAGACAACTGCCTGATACAGGCCATCAAAGCCAAATCGTAGCCATAGGCGCCAAAGCCAACGACAACACCTGCTGCCTTGTCGGATAAAAAAGAATGGTGTCGAAAGGGTTCACGAGCATGAATGTTCGACATATGGATCTCAATGAATGGAATTGCAACACCAAGCAACGCATCACGGAGCGAAACACTTGTGTGCGTCAAACCTCCTGGATTAATCAGGATGAAGCGCACATGTTCCGAACAGGCTGCATGAATACGATCAATCAGTGCACCTTCGTGATTGCTTTGAAAACAAGACAGTTGCAAACCTGAGTTGCTCGCCATTTCAGCAAGCCGTAACTCAATGGATGCAAGTGAATCAGCGCCATAAATGCTTTTTTCACGGCTGCCGAGCAGGTTCAGGTTGGGTCCATTTAGTAGCAGTATATCCACAGTGCTCACAGCGAGTGCTTGGTTCACGTGCTAACATTGTATATGATCTGAGAAGTTTATTGAACCTCCTACCGCCATCCTGTCCGCAGAGGCAAAAACAACCATGCTGGAAACAATAAGGCGACATGCTCTGGTTGTTTTTTTGCTTGTGATGGCGATGGCTTCACTGAGCGATCTGCTTGGGTTGCGCGCTGATTTTCTTGCCCGTGCCAAACAGCTGTGGGGCAGTACTGCTGATGATCGCCTTGTTGCCTGGCAAAATTTGACACAGTCCCTTCAGGGAAAGCCTGAAATCGAACAGGTACGGTTGGTGAACGCATTTATGGATAAAATTCCTTATATCTCTGATCAGGATCATTGGCATCAGGAAGATTACTGGGCAACGCCCTTTGAGTTTTTGGGGTCGAACGGCGGGGATTGTGAGGATTTTGCCCTGGCCAAGTATTTTACACTCCGTACTCTTGGGATACCCGACGCACGACTGCGTATGACCTATGTTGAAGCACTCTCGATCAATCAGCCCCATATGGTCCTTGCCTACTACCCAACGCCGGGTAGTGATCCTTTGGTCCTTGATAGTCTGATCAGTCGAATTCTTCCTGCTTCAGAACGTACTGATCTTTTGCCAATCTATAGTTTTAATGCCCAAGGATTATGGATCTCCGGAACGGACGATACATCACCGGTCAACAATGGCCATGGTCTGGATAAATGGCAAGATGTTTTGTTGCGTATGCGTGGTCAGCCGGGTTCTTATTATCAAGGCTTTCCCGCAACGCCCCAACACTAACTGAATTAAGGGCAGGCAGTGGTGAACGAATCATGGATTCATTAGAATCATCAACTCAAGTTTCGGAGTTCGTTTTTTGGAAAAAATAACACGTAACAACATGATTTTAATATAAAAAGCAGCCTATAAGTGATATAATTTTTGTTGTCTAGACA
>JAJZUM010000179.1 GCA_021848605.1 Pseudomonadota bacterium
TAAACCTAATTAAGAAAAAAATCATTAAACATCCGCTGAGCGTGAAATTCTGCTAAGTCTCGCATGCTGAGGTTTCTTGCATGCCCGAGACGGTCTACCTATAATTTCCTTGACAGTGAAGATCTTTTTTTTGCTTGTTTTGTTCAATGGCCAACCTAGATGGGGTTGCACCGACCTGATAGGCTTGCACCTAATAGGTTCAAGTTCGACCAAACTGAAATAATCGATAGGAGTGCGCTGATGCGTGTCGCTGTCCTAGGTGGTGGTAGCTTCGGTACGGTCCTGGCGCATTTGATAGCAAGCAATGCTCATGATGTGGTCCTTTGGATGCGTGATGCTGATCAGTGTCGCTCCATGCAGGATACTCATGAAAACGTTAAATATTTGCCAGGCTATCCTTTGGATCATCGATTAAGATATGGTTCACAGCTGCAAGAAGCTGTTGAAGATGCTGAATTGGTTTTTTGCGCGGTTCCGGGTAAAGCTGTTCGGTTGTTGGCGCGCGAGCTTAAAGGAATTCTTGGCGTTTCCGGGCGTCTGATCAGTACGACCAAAGGGATTGAAGTGGGTACTTTCGCACTCATGAGTCAGATTCTTGGGGAAGAACTTGGTGCGATTCCGATTGGAGTGCTCAGCGGTCCCAATCTGGCAAAAGAAATTATGGCAGGTTCCCTCTCGGGTACCGTGATTGCCAGTCATGATGAAAGACTGCGTCACGATGTGATTCAGGTGCTTTCTTCAAGTCGCTTTCGGGTTTTTGCTAATACGGATATTTACGGTGTAGAACTTGCTGGTGCTCTTAAAAATATTTATGCGATCGCCTCCGGTATGGCTTCATGTCTTGCCGGCGGCGAAAATACCCGCAGTATGTTGATGACTCGTGCACTTGCAGAAATGAGTCGCTTTGCGGTTTATATGGGTGCCAATCCATTAACTTTTCTAGGTTTGGCGGGAGTTGGCGATCTCATTGCTACCTGTTCTTCTTCGTTAAGCCGGAATTTTCAGGTTGGGGTTGCCCTTGCACAAGGTAAAACCCTGAACCAGATTGTCGGTGATCTGGAACAGACGGCCGAAGGGATTAATACGATTCGTGCGACTAAGGAAAAGTCAGATGAACTAGGCATTTACATGCCTATTGTCCAGGGTTTATATGCGGTGGTGTTTGATCAACGTCCGGTAGCCGATGTGATACGAGGGCTTATGACCGGAGTTCCGAGTGCCGATGTTGAGTATACCTTGAAGATTTGATCCGGGGACCAGAGCTGAAATGCCAGAGTGCTTCAGGTTATAATGCCTTTTGGTTTTTGCCAGAGGAATTCTGATGCGCTTGTTGTTGATGCGGCATGGCCAAGCTGAGCCTGCCCACATGGGTACCGATAGGGATCACTTGCGTGCCCTGACGGAATTCGGTGCACAAGAAGTTATGGATCGTGCCTGTTCCCTGAAATCCATTATGGATCAGCCTATTATAGTGCACAGTCCTTTTTTGCGTGCCCAACAGACCGCTGAGTTGTTGCATGTCCATACGGGCTGGATAATCAGTCATGCCTGGACAGCTCTTCAACCCGAATCTGATCCTGTAGGACTTGAATCCTGGTGCAGAGATCAGCAACATGATCTTGTTCTGGTGGCGCACATGCCCTTACTTGGTTTGTTGTGCGCCCGATTACTTGATGAACCAGGACAAAATTATCCTCTTGTTACCGCAGGTGTTCATGAATTACACATGCTTGAACCACAAGGTTCCGGTGTTTTCAGGTTGCTGAGGACCTATGGCTGATGTCGGTCTATACCTACTGTACGGTTCCTCAGATTAAAGAGTGGTTGCAGCCTTTGAGTCTGGGCAGGCTGATTCAGGCTGAAGCGATTCTTAATGGTGTACAAAATTCAAATTACCACCTTCAGACCACACAAGGCGAGTGGGTGCTTACTCTTTTTGAACAGACTCGGCCGGCAACGATTGCTGCGCACCTGAACATCATGTGTGCCTTGGCTCGGCAAGGATTGCCTGTTCCAGATCCTGTGCCTCAACAAGACGGTTCGTTTTTTCGATTATTACTGGGTAAGCCGGCGGCCCTACTGCCCTGGATCACGGGGCAGCATGATCAGAATCCATCGATCGTAATGCTCGAACATCTCGGAAAAATGGTTGCCCGCATGCATGGAGTTCTTGCCGGTTTGAATTTTCAGGTCATACATGCCAAGGCCTTTCCATGGCGACTGGAGGCTATGGCTGATCTCCTGCCACACTTAAATCCTGATGAGTACTCGCTCGTTTCCTGGGCCCATCACATTGATCAAAACGTTCAGTCTGTTGATGCCTATTTACCGCATCAGATGATTCATGCCGACCTGTTTCGCGATAATGTACTTTGGCATCATGAACAAATTACCGCCTTGCTGGATTTTTATGAGGCTGGGTATGAGGCTCGCATTTTTGAACTGGCTGTCATCTTGAATGAGTGGTGTTGTGAGCCGGATGGGATGCTGAATAGTGAACGTGCCCGTGCGTTTTTAAATGCTTACCAAATTCAGCTTCCTTTGACTAAGCTTGAGTTGCAGTATCTCGAAATGATGCGTGTTGTTGCAGCGCTACGTTTTTTCCTGTCGCGCCGTTTGGCTTCCTTGCAGTTGGTTCATGGAAATATACTTCAGAAAGATCCCAATGAATTCATAGGTATTCTACGATGTTTGCAGAATACCCTGGAAATTTAGGCTTAGTGTGAGCTTAAAAATACAATCCCTGACATGATCATGCAGTAAATGCCAAAATAATGCCACTTGCCTCGTTCCAGCCAGTGAGACAGCCATTTTAGTGCGATCAGTCCTGCAAAAAAGCTGAACAACATGCCGACTAAACTTGGGGTCAAAATCGTTATAAGGTCTGGGTGTGGATGTTTGAATACGCGCCATAGTTCACGCACAACCACCGCAGGTGTCAATACCACGGCAAGGGCAAAACTGAATTCCTCGGCTTGACGGCGACCTATATGCATCAACAATGCTGTTGATATTGTTGCCCCGGAACGGGAAAAACCACGAAAGGGCAGGCAAAGTCCCTGAATCAGACCGATGACGATTGATTGACCGTTATTCATTTTATGAGACGATTTGTTCGCCATGCTTCTGATGCCTGATATGAAAATAAGAATTCCTGCTGCGGCCAGGGATAGGGCAATCAAGTGGGTATTTCCAAAGATTTGTTCAATCTCAAAGTGATCATGAATGCCAAGTACATGTGGAATGATTTTGAGCATGGCCAGACCGACCATACCGGTTGCGACCGTTGCTGCGACAATACGGGTGAACTGAATCCGAAACTGTTCTGAAGAGCTGAAGTATGTGTCTTTCCAGCTATTCCAGAAGTAAAAGATTACGGCAAACATCGTGCCTGTATGTAACATGACCAGCAGAAGAGTCATTTCAGGTCGGGTAGGATCCAGGCCAAGCCATTTTTCCGTGAGGATGACATGGGCTGAACTCGATACAGGTAACAGTTCAGCCAGACCCTGTACGATAGCGAGAACAAGAATTTGAAGATAAGTCATGTGAATATCATCCATTCCCTAGATACTGAGGTCGGCTATGCTAGCACTTTTTGCTGAAAATTGCCTGTAGATCACCTATACTCGCTAGCTTGAAAAAATTATTGATAGGTACATTGTCATGCCCGTTGTCACTTTGCCCGATGAATCGCAGCGCAGCTTTCCTGAGCCTGTCACGGTTCGTGAGGTTGCCCAGTCCATTGCTGTCAGTCTGGCCAAGTCCGCTCTCGCTGCGGTTGTGGATGGACAGCTTGTCGATACCAGTCATGTTATTGATCGTGATGTGCGGTTGGCAATCATCACGGAGCGTGATGCGTCAGGACTGGAGGTTTTACGTCATTCATGCGCTCATCTTTTGGCTATGGCGGTCAAGCAGTTATTCCCTGCGGCACAAGTTACCATCGGGCCGGTTATTGACGATGGTTTTTATTATGATTTTGCTTATGAGCGTCCATTTACACCGGAAGACCTCGAAAAAATCGAAGCAAAGATGCTCGAATTGGCTAAAGCCGATGTCCCTGTAACCCGAAGAGTTCTTCCAAGGAATGAAGCAATATCCTATTTCGAAGGTCTTGGTGAATATTATAAGGCAGAGATTATTCGCTCTATTCCCGAACATGAGACGTTGTCACTGTATCGTCAGGGGGATTTTGAAGATTTGTGCCGAGGTCCTCATGTGCCCTCGACGGGATTTCTCAAAGCATTTAAGTTAACCAAGGTGGCAGGTGCTTTCTGGAGAGGAAAGTCAGATCAGGCACAATTGCAACGTATCTACGGAACATGTTGGGCAAACAAAAAAGATCTTGAGGCCTATCTGCATCGACTGGAAGAAGCGGGCAAGCGTGATCATCGGAAAATCGGTCGTCAGCTTGATCTTTTTCACGTCCAGGAAGAAGCGCCCGGTTCCGTGTTCTGGCATCCGCGTGGCTGGACGCTCTGGCAGACCATTGAACATTATATGCGCAAGCGGTTAAAAGCCACAGATTACCAGGAAATTCGAACACCGCAAGTTGTTGATAAATCGCTTTGGGTAAAATCAGGACACTGGGACAATTACCGCGAAAACATGTATGTCACTTCGGTCGAAGAACGTGATTTTGTTATCAAGCCCATGAATTGCCCGTGTCACGTGCAAGTTTTTAACCAAGGACTTCGTTCATATCGTGACCTGCCACTTCGTTTGGCTGAGTTTGGTTCCTGTCACCGTTTTGAACCTTCCGGTGCATTGCATGGCATCATGCGTGTTCGAGGTTTTACCCAGGATGATGCCCATATTTTCTGTACTCAGGATCAAATGCAGAAGGAAGTCAGTGATTTTATCAGGTTGCTGCGTGATGTTTATCGCGACTTCGGGTTTGAGGAAATACTTTATAAACTTTCGACTCGCCCAGAAAAGCGTGTTGGCGAAGATGCACTGTGGGATAAAGCAGAGGAAGCTTTGACGCGTGCTCTTGAAGCGCAAGACGTACAGTTTGATCTTCAGCCGGGTGAGGGGGCTTTCTACGGCCCCAAGATTGAGTTCACCTTGAAGGACTGCCTTGGACGACTCTGGCAGTGTGGGACCATTCAGCTTGATTTTTTTCTGCCCGAACGATTGGGGGCCAGTTATGTCAGTGAACGCGGCGATCGTCAGACGCCTGTGATGCTGCATCGTGCCGTACTCGGGT
>JAJZUM010000180.1 GCA_021848605.1 Pseudomonadota bacterium
GATCAGTTTTCGATTGCCCAGAAACAAAGCTGCAGCAATTCCAAGACCGATAACGCCAATAGCCATTGAAAGTATTTCAGTTTGTTCCTTGCTGGCCTGAATATTAAGCACTTTGGCATCAGGTAACACACCTGCGAGTGGTGGATGAATTCCTGCACCTAAAAAGGTCGACAGCACCATCAGGATCCCAAGTGGCAGCCAATAGGTTACCCCGTGAATGGCATGAGCATGTCCATGTTCTTCACCATGAAAAACAATAAAAATCATTCTAAAAGTATACACAGAGGTCAGGAAAGCACCCAGAAGTCCACAGTAGAAAAGCCCCATGTGATTCTGTGCAACAGCTTGCCAAAGGATTTCATCCTTTGAATAAAAACCTACAGTAATCCAAGGAAGGGCAGCCAAGGCACCACCACCTACCAGAAAACATGCATATACAAAGGGAATTTTATGCCGCAACCCCCCCATCTTGAAAATGTTTTGCTCATGATGACAGGCGATAATAACGGCACCAGAGCCAAGAAACAGGAGTGCTTTGAAAAAGGCATGCGCCATCAGATGGAAAATGGCCGCACTCCAAGCACCTACGCCCAGTGCCAGGAACATATAGCCGATTTGGCTCATCGTTGAGAAGGCCAGTACACGCTTGATATCCTTTTGTGCGAGGGCTGCAAAACCGGACATGAGCAAAGTCGCTGCGCCAATGATACCAACAAGTTCCAAAGTATCTGGAGCCAGCTGAAAAAGTACATGTGTTCTTGCAATCAGATATACGCCCGCAGTAACCATAGTTGCCGCATGAATCAGGGCGGATACCGGTGTTGGACCCGCCATGGCATCTGCTAGCCAAGTCTGTAGCGGCAATTGAGCTGATTTTCCGACAGCGCCACCCAGCAATAATAAAGTTGCCACGTTCATGACACCAGCGCCAACGGCAAAATGCTGAGGTGCTAGCTGAGCAAGTTGCTGAATATCTAAAGTACCTAGTTGCTCGTGCAGCAAAAATAGACCAAGGGCTAGAAAAACATCACCAATACGCGTGACAATAAATGCTTTCTGTGCTGCCTGGCCATTTGCCGTGACTTTGTAATAGAAACCAATGAGTAAATAGGAACAAAGACCCACACCTTCCCAACCCATGTATAGAGTTACCAGAGAGCTTCCGGTCACAAGTACAACCATGCTGGCAACGAAAAGATTCATATAGGCAAAAAAACGACTATAGCCATCTTCACCCCGCATGTACCAGGATGCAAAGACATGAATCAGCAAGCCAACTCCGGTAATCACACCCAACATGGTATAGGCGAGGCCATCCAGATGAAGTGAAAAATCAACCTGCAAACCTGGAACATTAACCCATGTCCAAAGGGGTACATTCATACTGTAGCCAGATGGATGCGTTAAAAATGACATACCGGTTAATGCAACCGAAGCAAAGCTCACGGCCATTGCCGTTATGACGACAGTTGCCGCAAGGTTCTCTGAAAGCCTTCTGTTTCCAAAGGACAATATGATAAAACCGACCAACGGCGCCAAAAAACTCAGGGTTATCATGTTCATCCATGCATCTCACTTGCCGAATCGATATTCAGCGTCTTGAATCTGCGGTACATTTGCAAGACCAAAGCCAAACCTATCGCAGCCTCACTCGCTGCTAGCGTCAGAATCAGTATGAACATGACCTGACCATCTGGGCGCGCCCAACGACTTCCAGCGACTACAAATGCAAGCGCACAAGCATTCATCATGATCTCGAGCGACATGAGTATGAAAAGAATATTACGCCGTACCAGAAGTCCGGCCATACCCATTGCAAAGAGAACAGACGCAAGCATCAGCCCCTGTTCCATCGGTATCGAATGCATCAGCATATTGATTATTCCTCCCTGTTTTCAGTTCGGCCAAGATGCCACGCAGCCACCATCGCAGCGAGCAGAAGCATTGATGCCAATTCTACGGCCAGCACATACGGACCGAACAGAACCCTGCCGACGCTTTGGGCAGCAACATCAGAACGAACCATAGGATGTGGCTCCTGCCCAGACAGTAACATCAGCAGCATGACTAGCAAAGCACAGGCAAGAATAGCCGGACCAACCCAGTATTTAAGGTGCAGCCCAACACGCTCCTGTTCGACCACATCGCGCCCGAGATTAAGCATCATCACCACAAACACAAAAAGGACCATGATGGCCCCGGCATAAACAATAACTTCCAGAGCACCAGCAAATGGCGCTCCCACATTGAAAAAAACCATTGCCACAGCAATAAGGGAAAGCACGAGATAGAGCAGCGCGTGAACGGGATTGCTTCCGGTAATGACCCTCAGGGTTGAAAAGACAGCAATGGCTGATGCTGCATAAAAGGCCCAAGCTGATACATCCATCCTCTACTCTCCGTGATTAAGGCAAAAGCCCTTTAACATCAACCGGTTTTGATTCATTGACACCGGAACCTTTGGGTTTTCCTGCAATGGCTAATCCTGCCATCCGGTAAAAATTATATTCAGGATACTTGCCCGGCCCTGAAATCAGCAGATGTTCCTTTTCGTAAACCAGATCCTGGCGTTTATACTCGGACATTTCAAAGTCTGGGGTAAGCTGAATAGCTGTCGTAGGACAAGCTTCTTCGCACATACCGCAAAAAATGCACCGGGAAAAATTGATCCGGAAAAATTCGGGATACCAACGTCCATCCTCTCGCTCAGCCTTTTGCAGGGAAATACACCCAACCGGACATGCGACCGCACACAAATTACATGCTACACAGCGTTCTTCTCCATCAGGGTCACGCGTCAGCACAATGCGTCCACGATAACGGGGCGGCAGGTAAACTTCCTGTTCCGGATACTGAATGGTGTCACGTTTTCGAAAGGCATGTGAGAACACCATAACCATACTGCGGAGCTGTGAATAAATGCCTGCAAGTAATTTCATTCAGGGGTCCTCACAACACAAAAGGCACGTGCGCAGTCCAAAGAACAAAGGCCGCGGTACCAACCAGGTTAATCAGGGTAAGGGGCAAACATACCTTCCATCCAAAATCCATGATTTGGTCATAGCGAGGCCGCGGTAAGGCCCCTCGAACCAGAATAAAGAGACAGACAAAAATAAAGGTTTTCAGTGAGAACCAAAATAATGGCCAATCCATAAACGAACCAAAGGGAGAAAGCCATCCACCAAAGAACAACGTGGATATCAGTGCAGAAACCAGCAGTACGCCCACATACTCACCAACAAAAAACATTCCAAACTTCATGCCCGAATACTCTGTATGAAATCCCGCCGCTAATTCCTGTTCAGCCTCTGGCAGGTCAAACGGACTACGATGGGCAACAGCAACTCCAGCAATCGCAAAAGTAAAAAACCCGAGAAACTGTGGCACCACAAACCAGACGTGCTGCTGAGCCAGCACAATATCACGAAGGTTGAACGATCCAGTCTCAGCAACAATTCCCATCAGCGACAAACCCATGAAGACTTCATAACTGACGGTTTGCGCCGTTGTTCGAACACCGCCAATCAGTGAGTATTTACTGTTGCTTGACCAGCCACCCAACATGGCTGCATAAACGGCCAATCCTGCAACTGCAAAGAAAAACAGTAACCCGACGTTCATGTTGATGACACCCCAATTTGGGGTAATGGGAACAATGGCAAAGACAAGGAGCAATGCCCCCATTCCAATTCCGGGAGCAAGCCAAAAGGTAAATTTATCGACAAAAGGAGGTGTCCAGTCTTCCTTGAAAAAAATCTTGAGCATGTCGGCCACAACCTGACCAAGACCAAAGGGTCCTACCCGGTTTGGGCCATAGCGATCCTGCCAGAGCGCCAGAAGACGTCGCTCAAGCCAAGGCAATACTGCCGCAACCAATACCGGCACCAGCAGTATGACAACCGCCTTGAGTACGGCAATCAGGATGGTCAGAACATCAGCGCCAAGCCATTGTTGCAGCATGTTCATGTTCATACTCCCTTGATTTCTGCCCAACGTTCCTGGACTTCAGGAGCAATTCCCCGAGGCCAACCGATACAATTGACAGGAAAAGACTCACTATAACGTGCAGTCAGTTTGATTTCCTGACCATCAACACAAATAACTACTTCTGATCCAGAATTCTGTTGAACTGCTGATGGATGGAGCAACACATAAGCATCTGGAATACGTTTGGCCAACACATCCGAACGTGCCGTCATGGGATCACTTCCAAAGATATGATGGAGATAAACAACCTCTTTTCGTCCGGAATGCTGCTCACGGTTCAGAACCGGCTGTTTGTAAGATAAGCTAAGCAAGTTATCCAGTAGTCGAACGCCCGGATCCCCAGAGCGAAGATGGCCACCAACTTCATCCTGAAATTTGTTCCAGGCTGCAGGAGAATTCCAGCCTGGAGCCCAGGCAAAAGGAATCAGCGCCCCCGGTTCATCAGGCCCTACATAGCCTTCCATGGAAAAAGCGAGGGCCGTTTCCTGATCTTGGGGCTGCTTTGGTTCATGCACCGAGATGTGCGCACGCATTGCTGTTCGACCCGAATAACGCCGCGGTTCACGAGCAACCTTCATTAGCCCATTGACGCGAAATGCACCACTCGGCGCTGCATCCACGATCCCCGAAAGAAGCGGATTGCTGGCTGCAACCGATTCAACGGCAGCATCAATATTCAGCCACTCGACGACTTTATGGTCTCGCACCTGTTTTACAGCATGCAGCCAACGCCATCCCTCACGAATTTGTCGTTCAGGATGATGGTAGGAAGGCTCAAAAACCTTATAGAACCTCTGGGCGCGCCCTTCCATGTTTACAACGGTACCGTCTGTTTCCACAAAACTTGCAGTGGCCAGAACAACATTTGCCTTTTGCATCGTCTGGGTGCGTTGATGGTCAAGCACGATAAGGTTTTTTAGCCCATGAAGCATGCGTTCAGCTTGTTGATCTCCAAACAAGCCAAAAAGGTCTTGCTCAAGAACAATCAGGGTATCAATCAGTCCATTCTTGATCCATTGCACCAGTTCGGTACCGCTATGTCCCCCAAGCATGGCCAAGCCCATACTGTTTACTTCAGGAACAACCAGTGCCAATTGCGGTGTTTTATTACATGCCAATAAGGCGAGCAAAAGCTGTTGAGTCGCATCAAGCAACTCCATCCGACCTGCTGATACCCCTGCCACCAG
>JAJZUM010000181.1 GCA_021848605.1 Pseudomonadota bacterium
TAGACAAGAGCACCAGAACCCGGGATACTGAGGATGTACTTTTGCAGTACGGCGGTAGGGTGTTTGTGTCTGCCAAGAAACTGTGCACCCTACCGTGTCTCCTTGTCCTTCCGAGCATGCCATGAATCCAGTCAACAGAAAACGAGCAGGATGACCCTGCGGGTTCAAGGTGTTCGCTTATCCATAATCAAACAAAAAGTGCGGGGAAATAATCTTCGTATCTAAACGGCTGGAAAATTGAATGCTGCAGAATTAGGCGGTTTTACACCTTCGTTAACAACATGAGGTCGGTGTGGTGAAACCCCGGTTGTTCACGACAGTGGCGGACGTTTTGGTTACAAATTGATTAGCGCTGTTTCTGCCCGGGGCGACATGCACTTTGATGTGATTGAATCGAGCATGAATGCCGAGGTGTTTATTGAGTTCCTGAAAAAGCTGCATCAGGATGCAGGTCAACCCATTTTCGTCATCGCGGATCATGCGCGCTATCATCACAGCAGCAAAGTACACGTATTTCTGGACGAGCACCAGGGGAAGATCATGATGGCTTTTCTACCGGCGTATTCCCCAGAACTTAATCCCGACGAACAGGTCTGGAATCATGCCAAGGCTGAGGTGAGCAAGCGTCCGATCAAGAGCAAGCTCGAAATGGAATCCAGTATTCTTTCCGCCATGAGTGCCATTCAACAAAAAACTGAATTGGTGAAAAGCTTCTTTCGCTTGCCTGATACCCTGTACGCAGGAACATGCGGGTAGTGGAAACCACGCAAAAACTTATGCAACGATTAATATCTGGAAGCACTTACCCATAGGTTCGTTCTCTTATGCAAAACTGGCGACATCCAACGTGATCCACGCCACCCCAGGATTCTTCTCCACCACGATCTGATCGTCTTCCAGTCTGTAGGTCAGTTGGCAGTTATGCCTCGGATTAGACAGAACGTTGGCATTGAATATCACCACATTTACGCAGGAGGGCCTGCGGACAGATTGCGTCAAGAGGCCAGGGTGACCCTCCCGCTGAATTTTCGCCCCCACCGACTGGCAAAACGTGTAGTGCGACGGATTCAAGAGATCGGGGTGTAGGGCAGCAGCGCCCCGAAAATCCAGCAAGGCTGCACTGCAAGCCACCGTGCATACTTGGCGCTCGGCAATGACAACTTGCCGGTCGTATCCAGCGTCACTGAGCAGCCGCCGATACCAGTGGTAGGCTGATTCATAGACCGTGGTCTCTACCGACTCCGCACCATACCAGACTCCAAAAGAACCATCAGAAAACCGACTGGCCTGCCAATACTTGAACGGCCAGACGATGGCATTGAACCATTCGGCATCTTCAAACGGCCTATCGATGATGGGCCTGTGGGAACGGTATGGTGGCGGCTTGACCTCGTCTTCTACTTTCTGTGCAAGGTGCCAATCAGCGGGATCGGCTGTCAAATCATCAAACAGATCCTGCGACTGTCGCAGGGAAACGATGTTTCGGACCACGTCCTGATGCAGGTCGGCCAGTCTGGCTTCGGAAAATAGGGATTTCATTTCTGCCACGGATATCAAACACCTCGTGCGCGGTCCAAGTAGCCACGCACCATCAGCAAGCCCGCAAAGCCCCATTCCTTGACGACATCTACAGGCGTCAAATTGTCGAACGCCTTGTTGCGTGTGGTCATCCAACGGTAGGCAAGATCGCGGTTCTGCGGAAATAATAGCCGCAAATTTTTATGGATACCCAACAGATGGCCTACGCGTTCGTACTGGTCACGGCTAGTACCAATGGGTTTGCCACTACGGTAGTTGGACAAGGCTGCTCGGTTGCTAGACGCAATGCCCAGTAATGCCGCTTGGTCCTCCGTGCTCAGCTTCCAGTGCTCGAACAAGGTCATGACCATTTTGGCCAGAGCGCCACGGTCTTGTGACGCTGTCACTTCATGTTGGACTATGGCTCCCATGATTGGCTCCTTGGGCATCTGGCGGATCGTTGGTTGGAGCATACATCAGTGTATTAATACACACAATATTTGTTTTAAACGAAACAATCTGCTCATGTGCCGAAGTCTTCCATTTATCAGTTTTATCAGCTTTATCAGTTTGTGCGTAAAACCCCGTCATTTCCGTATTCCCCATTCTTTTCAGGGGCCCGCGCAAGCGGCAGTCGAAGACTGGTTATTCTGATCCAACGTGTCAGCCAATTCTGGTTGATCGTGACCGATTTTGCTTATTCCAGAATCAGCGGTCACGATTCCAGAATGCTAGTGTACTCAAGCATCATGGTGTTACGCATGTGATATGAGAATAGGTACGCTCTCTCGTTTTTGGAGATAACGTGCCTACACCAAAAATCAGTATGCGTAAAATTAAAGAGATCTTGCGATTGAAGCTGGATGCCAAGCTATCACATGAACAAATTGCCACTGCACTGGGTATTTCCAAAGGCGTCGTCACCAAGTATGTCGGGCTGGCCTCGGCTGCGGGGGTGACCCTGAGCGAAGTACAGGGAATTGACGAAACCCAATTGCACCATCGTTTGGCGGGGTCTGGTAAAAACCCACGCACCCACGTCCAACCCGATTTCGGTTACGTGCATCAGGAGTTACGCCGCAAGGGCATGACGTTGGCCCTGCTCTGGGAGGAATACCGTGCTGATCATGCTGACCAGCACACCTAAGCCTATTCCCAGTACTGCGACAAGTACAACCGATTTGCAAAAATGATCAAACGTTCCATGCGGCAAATTCACCGTGCCGGTGAGAAGATGTTCATCGATTTTGCGGGGCCGACGATACCGCTCACTGATGGCACACGTGCTCACATCTTTGTCGCTGCCATGGGTGCATCCAGTTACACCTTCGCCTATGCCACAGAACGGGAAACCACTGCGGACTGGTTAATTGGGACAGCCCGTGCCTTGGCGTTTTACGGCGGTGTGCCACAGCTCATTGTTCCCGATAATCCCAAAGCAATGATCAACGATGCCGATCGTTATGAACCGCGAGCCAACGACACTGTGTTGGATTTTGCCCAGAATTACAACACAGATGCCACGATTGCTGACGCCATTCTGGATCGCATCATGCAGAAAAACCATCGGTTCACACTAACCGGAGAATCGTTGCGCGTTGATAAGCAAATACAGCAAAAATGAGAAAAACATGGATCCATCGCCGACCACCAGAACTGCCGGACTCCGAAAAATATAATGCGCTGATGATCATGGCAAATCAAAAAACGAATCAGAAAACTCGATCAATGGGGTTGATTGGAAATCTCTTACAGAATATATGGCAGCAATCGAACCTTGTTTAAAATCATGAAAACAATGCTTGGCAACCCGAGGGCGACCATATAGGGTCTATGGAAACGCTGGGGTTTGCCGCGCAATTTCGGTCAAAGCTGTCATTGACGGCAAACAACCTCGGTACCTCAATTTACAGGCGCTGCGGGGTCGGGGCACGATCCGTGACCAAGGGACCGGCGGAGCAGCGGAAGATATTTGGGTTTTCAGCCTGAGCTTTGTGCTTTGGCATCAAAGGAGTCATGAACAGATCCCAAAATATTTCCTGACTTGTTGGTGAGTCATGTGCTTGACTATGTCTTAGTTCGGTATGACAATGAACCATAAACATTGCATTGTTGATGTTTATGATTTGTTAATGAGTCATTATCATGGTTAAGCCAGTCTCTCGCCCACTCTCTCAGTACAGCATTGATGCATTGGCCCTGCTGGGTCAACTCGTGCGTGAAGCGCGTTTGGGCAAGGCCATGACGACGACGGATCTGGCCTCTCGCGCAGGCATTTCACGGGCTTTGCTGCAACGCATTGAGCGCGGAGACCCTGGGTGTTCGATTGGTGTGGTGTTTGAGGTAGCTACCCTTTGTGGTCTGCCGCTGTTTGATCAGGAGCAACGGCAGTTGACCACCCATCTGGCACTGCATCGAGAAAAAATGGCCTTAATGCCCAAAGCCGTGCGAACGCGTACCAAAGTGGTGAAAGATGATTTCTGAGAACGATGCATCTTATTCAGAAGCCTACGTCTGGATCTGGCTACCCGGTGCAGTCGAGCCTGTGGTGGCCGGCCTGCTTAGCCAACAAGGTGATGCGTTGACTTTCAACTACGGTCGCAGTTACCTGGCACGATCAGACGCGATTGCCATCTATGAGCCTGAGTTACCGCTGCGTCTTGGGGCTCTTATGCTGCTGCCGGGCTTGAGCATGCCCAGCTGCATTCGCGATGCATCGCCAGATGCATGGGGACGGCGTGTGCTGATCAATTGCAAATTGGGCATGAAGGGTAGTGATGCCACGCTGGTTGAATTGGATGAGTTGACCTATTTGCTCGATTCGGGCTCTGACAGGATTGGTGCGCTTGATTTTCAGCAGTCTGCAACGCAGTACATCCCTCGGCACACACAACAGTCCACACTTGAGGAACTGCTGACGGCTGCCGAGAAAGTCGAGCGGGGAGTGCCGCTTTCACCCGAATTGGATCAGGCACTGCTGCATGGCACTTCTCTGGGCGGCGCCAGACCCAAAGTGTTGTTGGAAGATGGCACGCGCAAATTCATCGCCAAATTTTCTGCAAGCACTGACCTTTATAGTATGGTCAAGGCGGAATTCATTGCCATGCGCTTAGCCCACGAGGTAGGGCTCGATGTCGCGCCGGTGTACTTGCGAAGTGCCCTGGGCAAAGATGTACTGTTGATTGAGCGTTTTGACCGGGTAAGTTCTGATGGCCATTGGATCAGACGTGCCATGGTGTCTGCGCTGACGATGTTTGAACTCGATGAAATGATGGCGGCTTATGCCAGTTACGAAAAACTGGCAGAGATCATTCGCCACCGCTTTGTCAACCCAAAGGCGACTTTGCGGGAATTATTCTCTCGAATTGTCTTTAACATCCTATGTGGTAACACCGATGATCACGCTCGCAACCATGCGGCGTTTTGGGACGGACATCAACTGGCCTTAACGCCTGCCTATGACATTTGCCCGCAATCGCGATCTGGTCAGCAGGCTTCGCAAGCCATGCTCATTTGTGGCGTAGAGCGGACCAGTCAAGTTGGGGTTTGCATTGCTGCCGCATCGGTGTTTCTGCTCAATCAGCAAGAGGCCATCCATATCGTTAATCATCAGGTCAAGACCATCGCGCAGAAATGGT
>JAJZUM010000182.1 GCA_021848605.1 Pseudomonadota bacterium
CCGATCTCCTTAATACCTGCTCCATCCGCGAAAAAGCCCAGGAAAAAGTATTTTCTCAGTTGGGGCGTTGGCGCCAGCTCAAATCCCTGCGTCCAGACATCCAGATTGGAGTTGGCGGTTGCGTTGCAACCCAAGAAGGTTCTGAGCTCCTCAAGCGTGCACCCTTTGTTGATCTGGTGTTTGGACCTCAAACTCTTCATCGTGTGCCTGACCTTCTTCAAAAAAGACAAACAAAACGCTTGCCAGTTGTCGATGTGAGCTTTCCAGCCATTGAGAAATTTGATGCCCTTCCTGAGCCCACTATTCGTGGACACAAGGCCTTTCTTTCCATCATGGAAGGCTGTTCAAAGTACTGTTCTTTTTGTGTTGTGCCATACACACGAGGAGAAGAGGTTTCCAGACCTCTTGATGATGTTTTGACTGAAGCGGCCCATGCTGTTCGTCATGGTGTTCGGGAATTGACATTGCTTGGACAAAATGTAAATGCCTACAAGGGCAAGGACCACCGTGGACAAACGATTCCTTTTGCCGAATTGCTGCATTATCTTGCTGCCATACCTGGCCTTAGCTGGATTCGTTACACCACATCCCATCCAAACGAAGTTACACCACAACTGATTGAGGCCTATCGTTATATCCCTCAGTTGGTTTCGCACCTACATCTCCCGGTTCAGTCCGGTTCAGACCGTATTTTAAGCCGCATGAAACGCCTGCACAGCCGTTCCGCCTATATTGATACAGTTATGGCGTTAAAAGAAATTCGGGCTGATCTTCATCTTTCATCGGACTTTATTGTCGGATTTCCTGGGGAATCCGATCTGGATTTCCAACATACCATGGATCTTATTGATGAAGTGTCGATGGATTTTTCCTACAGCTTTATCTATTCGCCCCGCCCAGGAACTCCGGCTGCCGACTATGAAGACAATGTCCCAGTGGCTGTAAAGAAAGAACGCCTTGCCATTTTGCAAGGACGTCTTGCCGAATCAGCCCGCATGAAGACCGAAGCCATGGTTGGAACTGTTCAGCAGATCATGATTGAAGGCGTATCTGATCGGCTTGACCAAGGGCTCGTCGGACAAGCTTTTAACACCCGGCTGGTGCATGTGCCGACCCAAGATGTTCCTCAACCTGGAGCAATAATTTCGGTCAAAATTAATGAAGCCGTTTCAACAAATGCATTGCGTGGTACGCTGCTTTCTTTCTCAAAAAGCCAAATGATGCCTGTTGAATCCCACAGGATCGATGAGCAAATTATGCCAAATTCCAGCATTCAGGCTTGAGAAGGATGGTATATGCCGATTTTCGTGACGCTGCATGTCCTATACAACCAAACCGGTATGGTATATGCGTTATGATCAGCATCGTCTCGGTATGCACTTTTTAGCCGGTAAAGGTCAAGGTTCTTTTTCTTCTGTGCGAGGTTGTATTTCATGAGTCAATTTTCATTGGATAAATCAAAGATTCGTTTTCTGTTGCTTGAGGGAGTACACCAGAATGCTCTGAACGTACTCAATAGCCAGGGATACTCAAATATCGAGTATCTGAAAACGGCCCTTGAAGAAGATGTGCTGATTGAAAAAATCCGGGATGCCCATTTTATTGGAATCCGTTCGCGCACTCAGCTTACTGAAAAAGTTTTTGCTGCGGCTCAAAAATTGATTGCTGTAGGCTGTTTCTGCATTGGCACCAATCAGGTTAATCTTAAGGCAGCGATGATGCGCGGTATACCTGTATTCAATGCGCCTTATTCAAATACTCGTTCTGTTGCCGAACTAGTTTTGGCGGAATTGATCTTGATGCTGCGCGGAATTCCGGAAAAAAATGCTTTGGTACATCGCGGCGGCTGGAGCAAGTCTGCCGAGGGCTCCTATGAAACACGCGGCAAAACGCTAGGTATTGTCGGTTATGGCTCTATTGGTTCCCAACTGTCGGTTCTGGCGGAATCACTCGGGATGCATGTTATTTATTTTGATGTTGTGACAAAGCTGCCTCTAGGTAATGCACGTCAAGTTGGCACCATGGATGAACTGCTGTCCCAATCGGATGTAGTCAGTCTTCATGTCCCTGACGTCCCCTCAACCCGAAACATGATGCGTTCCGAGCAGTTTGCCCAAATGAAAAAGGGTGGCATCTTCATCAATGCTGCACGCGGAACCTGTGTCGATATTGAAGCTCTCGCCGCTGCCCTGCGCTCAGGCCATCTTGCCGGTGCCGCCGTAGATGTTTTCCCTGCCGAACCAAAAGCAAATGGTGAGGAGTTCAAATCACCATTGCGCGGCATGGATAACGTGATTTTGACCCCGCACATTGGTGGCTCCACCCTTGAAGCCCAAGCAAATATTGGACTTGAAGTTGCTGAAAAATTTGTGCGCTATTCTGATACCGGCACAACACTTTCATCGGTTAATTTTCCTGAAGTTGCAGTACCGATGCAAGAAGGCAAACACCGTCTTCTCCACATTCATCGCAATATTCCGGGGGTTCTATCGGCGATCAACCAGGTGTTTGCACTGAACAGTATCAATATCAGTGCCCAAACCCTGATGACCAAGGAAGAAGTTGGTTATCTGGTTATGGATGTTGATGCCGAGTATTCAACGATGGCACTCCAGAAACTGCAGGAAATTGAAGGAACGATTCGCACACGCGTGCTGTACTGATCATAACTTTGGAGGTATGTGTGTATCACCAACACATACCTCCTCGATGTTACTGCGTGCTTATTGGGTACAAATAGTTAGTTGTAACGTGATGTCATTGCTTCCAGAGAAAGGGGCTTGATTTTGGCTGCTTGACCCGCTGTGCCAAATGCTTCGTAACGAGCAATCGCAATGTCTCGCATGGCGCCAATGGTATCCTTGAGATACTTCCTGGGATCAAACTCCTCAGGATGTTGTCCCATATGCCGACGAATAGCCCCCGTTGCAGCCAAGCGTAAATCGGTATCAATATTGACCTTGCGTACTCCAAAGCGAATGGCCTCGACGATTTGCTCTACGGGTACGCCATAAGTTTCCTTGATAGCACCACCATACTGGTTAATGATGGCAAGCCATTCTTGTGGCACCGAACTCGAACCGTGCATCACCAGATGGGTATCCGGGATACGGGCATGAATGGCTTTCACTCGCTCAATAGACAGAATATCCCCCGTTGGTGGACGACTGAACTTATAGGCTCCATGCGAAGTGCCAATCGCAATGGCCAAGGCGTCAACACCTGTATCTCCCACAAAACGGGCAGCTTCATCAGGGTCAGTCAGTAACTGGTCGTGACTAAGGACGCCTTCCGCACCAATCCCATCTTCTTCACCAGCCTGACCCGTTTCAAGAGAGCCAAGACAACCTATTTCACCTTCGACAGAGACCCCACACGCATGAGCCATTTCAACAACCTGTCGTGTTACGCGGACATTATAGGCGTAATCCATGGGTGTTTTACCGTCTTCACCCAGAGAACCATCCATCATGACCGAGGAAAAACCCAACTGAATAGATCGTTGGCAAACGGCAGGACTCACACCATGATCCTGGTGCATCACAACTGGGATGTGCGGAAATTCCTCAATTGCGGCCAAAATGAGATGTCGCAAAAAAGGCGACCCGGCATATTTGCGGGCACCTGCTGAAGCCTGAACAATAACCGGAGCATCTGTGCGATCAGCTGCCTCCATAATGGCTCGCATCTGCTCCATGTTATTGACATTAAACGCCGGTACGCCATAACTGTGCTCGGCAGCGTGATCGAGTAGCTGACGCATGCTGATGAGTGCCATGTGATTAATTCTCCTGTTTTTGACCATAAGCAGCCGCCTGCAAGGCAGCTACAGCAGGCAGGGTTTTTCCTTCAATAAACTCCAGAAAGGCTCCCCCACCCGTTGAGATATAAGAAATGTTGCGAGCCACACCATACTTGTCTATAGCAGCAAGGGTATCACCTCCTCCGGCAATCGAAAACGCATGGCTTTCTCCAATTGCCTTGGCCAACGCCTGCGTACCTTGCCCAAAGGCATCCACTTCGAATACGCCGACAGGCCCATTCCACAAGATGGTTCGGGCATGACCAAGTAGATCCGCAAACATCTGTGCCGTCTGTGGCCCAACATCCAGAATCATTTCATCGTCAGCAATGTCGCGCACATGACAAACCCGAGGCGTTGACTGCTGTACAAAATCCAGAAAGTCGTCAGGTGCCTGATCCGGCGCCTTGGCAACCACAACATCAATCGGCAGTGGGACAGCCACTCGCGTCAAAAGATTACGGGCAGAATCAATCAGCTCATAATCACAAAGTGATTTTCCGATAGAGTATCCTGCTGCAGCCAAAAACGTATTGGCTATTCCACCACCGACGATAAGCTGATCACAAATCTGAGCCAAAGAATTCAGTACATCGAGTTTAGTCGATACCTTGGATCCAGCTACAATGGCAACCATCGGACGGGCGGGTTTATCCATAGCCCGAGACAAAGCTTCCAGTTCAGCAGCCAGGAGGGGGCCCGCACAGGCAACCCGTGCAAAACGGGCCACTCCATGGGTGGAAGCCTCGGCACGATGGGCTGTACCAAATGCGTCCATAACAAAGACATCACAGAGTGATGCATATTGACGCGCTAACACTTCATCATCCTTTTTTTCGCCCGGATTGAAGCGAACGTTTTCCAGGAGAACAACCTGCCCCTCTTCCACATGAACGGGCTCAACAAGATAATTCCTGATCAGGGGCACGGGTGTTTCGAGTGCTGCACTCAGGTAGTCAGCAACAGGTTGCAGGGAAAATTCATCCCGATACTCACCTTCCTTGGGACGTCCCAAATGAGAACAAAGTAATACTCGAGCACCCTGCTCCATGGCCTGACGGATCGTCGGTAACGCCGCCACCAAACGCGCATCACCGGTAATGGAACCCTGTCGAACAGGAACATTCAGATCCTCGCGAATGAGTACTCGAACACCGCGAAGATTAAGATCTGACATTTTGATGATTGACATAGACCAGTCCTTAGAAAGCGCTTTTCCTGAGGCGCCATGACCCGCATTTTAGCACGGAGCAGAACCCTGCGGCATAGCGTCCTCGCTTCGTCAACGTGACTTTGCCAGATAAAGACATAAATCCAGCAGCCGATTGGCATAGCCCCATTCATTG
>JAJZUM010000183.1 GCA_021848605.1 Pseudomonadota bacterium
AACTTCACTCGCCGACGCTTTTGCTGAAGATCCATTGCTGGTTTTGCTAAGTCCAGGACCTGCTCATGAGACTTATCATGAACAGGTGTTTTTAGCCTCATTTTTAGGTATTGCACTGGTAGAGGGCGATGATTTGTTGGTGCGTGCCGAGACACTGTTTATGCGCACCGAACAGGGCCTTGCCCGTGTTCATGGTGTCATCAGGCGACTGGACAGCATGTATTGTGATCCTCTGGAACTGCGATCGGACTCGGCTCTGGGCATTCCAGGTCTTTCTCAGGCGATTCGTGCAGGAAGAGTTTGTATGGCCAATGCACTTGGATCAGGAATTCTGGATGCGCCTGGTCTCCTTGCTTTTTTGCCAGCCATTGCACGTTACTTGCTCGGAGAGGATTTATTACTGCCAGCGGTCGCAACCTGGTGGTGTGGTGAAGCATCGGCACGACATTTTGTTCTGGATCATCTGCATGCATTGAATCTTTCGCCAGCGTTTACCCATCAGCACATGAATCTTATCCAAAGTCACACCTGGTCTGAACGCAGTCTTTATCTTTGGAAACAAAAAATTCAGGGCTTGCCACAGGCCTATGTTGCCCAGGAACTGGTTTCCCTTTCAACAACGCCCTTTCTGGATGTATCACTTGAACCTATGATGCAGAATCGCCCCATGGGTTTGCGCGTATTTGTTCTTGCTGATGGGAAGGCGATGCGGGTGATCCCGGGCGGGTTGGTTCGAGTAGCTTCCCATTGCAAAGAACAGGTGATCAGTATGCAACGCGGAGGCCGTCCCAAAGATGTATGGATTCAGGCAGATATCGCAGATCGGTCCACAGATGTGTACGTGTTCGGGGGGCGGAGACAACCGAGGAGTGCAAGTCGGCTGGAACATGTTTTTTGGCTTGGGCGTTACCTGGAACGATGGCATGTTTGCGCTCGTGAATGTCAGCAGCAGGAATCGAATACTCAAAAGGCACAGGCAAAAATTGAACAACCTTTTGATTTGACTGAGTGTGATATCGAGGTCTCGGATGTCAACAAGGAGCGCTGTGTTCCTTCAACACGTTTGGCATACAGCTTAAAGCGGATGCACGATATAGGACAGCAAATTTACTGGCAACTTCAGCGCCTTGCCAGTGAGGTTCCTCGTCCTTGGCTGATTCCCGAGGCGATAAAGCAGCAGGCACTGGACCCGACCTGGATTCAGCAAAGGTATGGCACGGAAGGGGATGAATGGGAACCAGGCTGGGTACGCAACTGTTTTTTGCTGGGACGTGCGGTTGAATCCCTGATTCAGGGTATTTCGTTGTGTGAAGGTTGTCCAGAATTTGTGGATGCAGAGAACCATGCTCAATTAGGTGATTTGATTCAGCGCATTCAACCGATCATGTCATTTTGGCCTGATACAGCATGGGTATGGGAGCGATTGCAGGCAAAACATCAGGAGGGGTATGACGATATTTCGATGCTCAAGAAAGAGTCCCTGGCCATTACAGAGATCCTCAATGAACGGTTATTCTGGCTTCTGCCCGAATCCAGTTGGCGGGTACGTTCATGAGTGCAACATGTTATCGGATTTGGCATGATACCCGTTATCGTTATACCCAACCGGTTGCTCGTGCGCGGCATTGGCTGCATCTGCAGCCACGGCCAGTGCCTTGGCAGTCGTGGCTTGACTGGCAATTACAGATCGTTCCTGATGCTGAAATATCGCATGGAACAGATGCATGGGGGAATCCTAGTTGCTGGCTCGTCATGGAACAATGGCATGACGAACTTGAAGTCTCGATGCGTGGCCTATGTAAGGTCCAAGGTCGTCATTGGCCTGAGAAGGAAAGGATACGCATGGAAAGCATGCCTTGGGAAAAACTTATTGCCAGCTTGGAGAGCAGCCTGGAAAAGAGGCACCCACAATGGCTAAGCAACAGTGCCTATCTGTATCAGTCAACCCATATTCGATTGAAGCATGTGCTTAGACGTTTTGCACAGCGGTTTTTTAGACCAGGCCAACCTGTGCTGCAGGCCCTTTGGGAAATGAATCGTAGTATCTATGAAGAGTTTCAATACGATCCATCAGCAACCGATATTCATACGTCTGTTTTGCATGTTCTACAGGAGCAGAGGGGGGTATGTCAGGATTTTGCTCACCTCATGATCGCAGCCCTGCGTAGTCTGGGTATTCCGGCTCGTTATATGTCCGGATATCTATGTACTCATCCTCCCAAAGGCCAAGAGCGTTTGCGGGGTGTAGATGCCAGTCATGCCTGGCTTGCTGCCTGGACGGCTGAGTATGGATGGTTGGAACTGGATCCAACCAATGGTTGCTTTGCAGGTTCTCAGCATGTTTTATTGAATTGGGGGCGCGATTTTGCTGATGTGTCACCTTTACGAGGGATCTTGCTTGGTGGAGCTGTTGAAAAGCTTGGTGTTGAGGTAACGGTTGAGCCTGTGCCCTGATAAGCTTGGACTTTACAAAGGCAGTGACTTTGGTAGTCATAAACACCATGAGCTCATCCAGTTGCGCCATTCCAGGTTACCGTACTAGGCTGCCGTTTCAGGCTTCTCTTCCTATTATTCGCATGCTATCTTCCCCTTGTGGATAAAGAGGAAAACGTGATGACAGCTGCTGTTGATGAAATGCTGGAACTTCTGGATTTGCAATGTGTTGAGCAAGGAATTTATCGGGGACCGAGCAGAAATATTGTTGGTAAAAATGTTTTTGGTGGTCAGGTGCTGGGGCAGGCGTTGATGGCGGCCGGGCGCACGGTGGATGGCCGCTTTGCCCATTCGATCCATGGCTATTTTCTCCGTGCGGGCGATATTCGCGCCCCGATCGTTTATCTGGTTGATCGCTTGCGTGATGGACGTAGTTTTTCCAATCGCCAGGTCAAAGCAGTACAACATGGTGAAGTTATTTTCATGCTGATGGCTTCGTTTGTAGACGATGAAGATGGTCTGGAACACCAGAGCCCGATGCCTAATGTTGAAGGGCCAGAAGGCTTGCCTTCAGAGACGGAGTTGCGGGCTCGAATGGCACATCTGCTGCCAGAAAAAATTCGTGAGTCTTTTTCCAGAGATCGTCCGATTGAAATTCGTCCCATCCAGCCGGTCAATCCTTTTGCGCCGCAACCTCAGGAAGCCGATCGTGCTCACTGGATGAGGGCACAGACCCGACTCCCCGATGACCGGTTGTTGCATCAGTGTGTGCTGGCTTTTGCATCGGATTTCGCCTTGATGGGGACTGCCATGTTGCCACACGGCGTATCATTCATGCAGCCCAATATCCAGGCAGCCAGTCTGGATCATGCGATGTGGTTCCACAAGGAATTTCGTGCCGATGAGTGGTTGTTGTATCACATGGATTCACCACGCGCTGCAGGTGGTCGGGGCATCAATCGAGGCCGGGTTTATCGGCAGGATGGCACCCTGATCGCAACGGTGGCTCAAGAAGGGTTAATGCGCTTGCGAGAAGTTGCCGAGAAATACTAATTCTGATGCGGGATCTTGGTTATCAGGATCCCAGCACCGTTTTAAGGATGTGTGCATAAATATCGGTAAGAAGTTCCAGCTCAGCGATGTCAACCCACTCATCAATCTTGTGAATACTGCTGTTCACCGGACCCAGTTCCACGATCTGTGTTCCGAGTGGTGCCAGAAATCGACCGTCTGAAGTTCCTCCAGATGTTGAGCAATCAGTAATCTGGCCACTAAGGTTCTGAATAGCTTCTCGTGTTGCCTCAAGCAATGGGCCTTGTTCGGTCAGGAACGGTTCACCACTTAATTGCCAGTTGATGGGATCTCGCACATCATGTTCGGCAAGAATGTGTTCTACACGTTCACGCAGAGACTGAGCCGTATGCAGGGTATTGAAGCGCAGATTGAAATCAACATGGAGGGTGCCGGGAATAACATTATTGGCCCCCGTACCCGCATGCATATTGGATATTTGCAGACTCGTTGCCGGGAAGTATGCATTGCCTTCATCCCACCGTTCCTGAACGAGTGCAGCGAGTCCCGCCAGGGCGCGATGAATCGGATTGTCTGCACGTTCCGGATAGGCAACATGCCCCTGAATGCCGTTTACAGTTAACTGGGCGTTCAGTGAACCGCGGCGCCCCACTTTGATGGTATCCGCAACTTTATGGACACTGGAGGGTTCGCCAACAATGGCATATTCAGGGATTTGTTGGCGTTTGGCCAAAATGTTGGCAACATGGCGTGTGCCATAACGGGCAACACCTTCTTCATCACTGGTGAGCAAAAATCCAATACTCCCCCGATGATCGGGATGTGCACTACAAAAACGTTCACAGGCAACAACCATGGCGGCTATGGATCCCTTCATGTCGGCGGCGCCACGCCCATAGAGCCGACCCTCACGGAGGGTGGGTGAGAAGGGTGGAGAAGTCCAATCTTTTTCAGGTCCACTGGGCACAACATCAGTATGGCCTGCAAATACCAGGCATGGACGGGCATGACCGCGTACAGCCCAAAGATTATCGACATCCTCAGCGGGTAAACGCTCACAGACAAAACCGAGCTTTTCGAGGCGGTCGGTCACCAGATCCAGGCATCCTTCATCACGTGGCGTTACCGAAGGACGTCGTATCAGTTCACAAGCGAGATCGATGGTAGCTGATTGTGTCATGTTCAGGCACTCCAAAGGCGAATGCGGGCGGATCGTATCGTGTTGTCGCGCACTTGTAGGACTTCAACAATGTACTCGTCAATCCGTAGTGAAACAGCTGATTCCGGTATGGTATCAAGATGTTCAATAATAAGTCCGCTCAGTGTGCGTGCGCCATCAAGCGGTAAGTGCCAATTCAGGCGACGGTTCAACTCACGCAGACTGACGCCGCCATCAAGCAACCATGAGCCATCAGGCTGAGGTGAAAGGTGTTTGTGTGGATCAATGCCACTGGTCGTGAAGTCGCCAACTATTTCTTCGAGGATATCTTCAAGGGTAACGACTCCCTGGATATCACCGTATTCATCGACGACCAGTCCGAGCCGCTGGCGCTGTTTCTGGAAGTTACGTAACTGTGCCGGAAGAGAAGTACCTTCTGGAACATAATAGGGCTCCCGAACATAATGCAGTATATCGTCCTTGCTGACCTGCTCTGATTGCAGGAAGCAAATCG
>JAJZUM010000184.1 GCA_021848605.1 Pseudomonadota bacterium
TAGGGTGTTGCGTGGCAAGGACTTGGGACGCTGGCGTTTCCAGCGTTCACGTAGTTGGCCAATTTCGTAGGCATGAGCCCTGACCGTTTCAGCCACAAAAGTTTTGCCGACAGTGACACCGTGTTCTGCAGCATAAAGTTGATTGAAAGTAGCTGCCAACTTATAGCAACTGAGGTTGCTCTCGGCTTTGAGCCCGATGATGGCATCTTTCACCCATGCGGGTTTGCGCTGGTTGCGAGCAGCGGTGCAAGGGGTGGTCTTGATTCTGTAGCGATGCCGTAGTTGCGGATAGGGCGAAGTCCATGATGAATGCATCCAGAAGATCAGTATGACGATGAGGAACAGAAACATCATGAATGGGTTTCCACACGCACAGGCAGAACAGTATTGTAATAATTCTCGTGCAGAGGGGAGCAGCAATTGATCATGGTTTGCTGCGTTCCACGACAGCGTAATGGCCTACGCAGCAAAGTCAGCACGAGAAGCTACGACACACTGAGGCAATCGGCACGAGGTGACAGCGTAGACAACATGAGCATCATTGGGCTGCCCGGTTCAGTGCAGGTTCCAGGGCTTTGCTCAGTCGATCCACGATGGCCGTCAAAGGTTCGGTGATGATTTCGTTCTTTTTAAGAAACGTCTGCCACAACGATAGCCGAGATGCGTCCTGTGCAAATTCATTGTCAATTTGCTCGTACTCGATGGGCTGTAGTACCCGGCTTCAGCTTCTGTTGCAATCGGTATCGCCGACGATGCACATCCCAATCCGAGCTTTTTCTATGCAGACAGGTTTATATCGCACTGGCCGTAGTTCTGATGTCGAACCGGCCGCCAGCCCTGGAGCAACAAGCTGATGCGCTGCATATTCCGGTTCGCACCCTGTGACGATGGGCGTTGTGGTGGCGGAATGAATTTTGTTTTGTCCCCAGTGCATGGCCTGATTATGCGGCATGTAGCGGCTTGATTCGATCCACTTCTTTCTTGATCGACTGAGCGGCCCTCCAAAGATCAACAGATCGCTGCGCATTCAGCCAGAATTCCGGCGAATTACCGAACAAACGAGCAAGCCGGAGCGCCATCTCAGGGCTCACAGCACGACGTTCTCGCAGTAATTCATGAACTGACTGGCGAGAAACACCCAGAGATTCAGCTAACCCCGAAACGGTAAGGCCATAGTCCGGAAGAAAGTCTTCCCTCAGCATTTCGCCAGGATGAGTCGGTTTGCGCTGCATACCGGCAGTATTAAGTATAGCCACAGTCATCACCTCACTCAGTGGTAGTCACACACTTCGACTTCATAAGCATCGCCGTCTTCAAAACGAAAACAGATACGCCACTGATCATTGATTGAAATTGCGTGCTGCCCCTGCCTGTTTCCGGACAGTTGGTGAAGGCGATTGCCGGGCGGCACTTTCAAATCCTCAAGCTGTAGAGCCAGATCCACGTACTCAAGTTTCCTAGCAGCTCTCGGTGCAACATCCGCAGGAAATTTCTTTGACTTCCCCTTGGAGTAGAGTTCTTGGGTTAGTTCGTCAGCGAAGGATTTGATCATGAAAATGATTGTATTGCGTCACGTGACACGCGTCAATATGGCCAGAAAATAATGGCATAACGTCCAAGCTCAGCCGCCGACCGGCTGTCGTGCGGTACGAAATCTGCATATCAGGGACGTGATGCGCGACTACGGTTACCTTGAATATTATGGGATGGGTGTTCTTCGGAAAATTGTTAGATGCATGCGGGAACACAATGGAACTTAGTCGCAACTCATTGGGGATGGGGAGCGCTTCACGGTTCGGCTTTTCCGATGATCCGAACGACCGTGGCAGGACTCAACACATTGAAGCAGCCAAATGAGGGGAGTGAGCAGACTGCTGGTGGGTTGGTTTTAGGGATAACTGCCTGGTGTGTTCGTTGGGATGTGTAGCAATGTGGGCTTTGGTTTGACATACCAGAAGGACTGGGGCGGCATGGTATAGCCGAGATCAAGCATACATTTTTCATAGATGCGGTCGTAAGAACGTTGGTTTTTGAATCCAGTGAGCGTGGTATCGTTCTTATGGCTGAGGATGTTATGGGCCAGTGTTCTGCATCCCTGGTCTTCAACGTGGTAAGTTTCGTTGTTTTCTCCAGGTTTTGGACTGATATGCAGGGTTGGGCCTTGGACCTGGTGCATGGCTGTGCAGGCGCTGAGACAGAGGCTGATGCATAGCCATTTAGGGAAGGAGGAAGTGGCATGCATTTGTGTGAACATCCGGTATAATCCGCATCTTGAAAGGACTGTACTATAGCAGGAGTGGCGTCATGCTGCAGCGGAGATTAGGGGCGTGAATACGGCGCTTCAGGAGTGTGTGAACGGGTTGGTTTTAGGTGGCATTTATGCCTTGATCGCTTTAGGCTATTCCATGGTGTATGGAGTGGTGGGGCTGATCAACTTTGCTCATGGCGAAATTGTCATGATGGGGGCCTTATCCTGTATCAGTTCCTTGGGTATGCTTTTAGGTCTGCATGTGGCTGTACCGCTGGCACTATTGGGAGGCGTACTTTTTTCGATGACGGTGTGTATGGCTCTGGGATGGGGTATAGACCGTCTGGCCTATCGGCCATTGCGGCGTGCGCCGCGTCTGGCGCCCCTGATTTCGGCGATGGGCGTTTCCATGGTGTTGCAGAATGTTGGGATGATGATCTGGGGGCGTGGTTATACCCTTTTTCCTCGATTTTTCCCTGAGCACCCTTTGCTTTTTTGGGGGGCGCGGTTAACTTTGGTACAACTGGCGATTTTGTTGATTTGTGTCGTGTTGATGGTCTTAATGTTAGTCGTGGTGACCCGTACATCATTGGGTCGGGCGATGCGGGCGGTGGCTCAGAATCCAGATGCGGCCAGATTGATGGGTGTCTCCGTGGATGGTGTAATCAGTCTGACTTTTCTGCTGGGTTCTGCACTGGCGTCCATCGCCGGAATTATGGTAAGTGCCAATTATGGCCAGGGTTATGCGTACATGGGCTTTTTGCTGGGGCTGAAGGCATTCTCGGCAGCAGTTCTTGGCGGGATTGGCAATCTGGCTGGCGCGGTTCTGGGCGGTCTGATCCTTGGTATGGTAGAAAGCTTTGGTGCGGCATATTTGGGTCCCCTGACCGGTGGTTTTTTGGGGAGTCAGTATGAAGATGTGTTTTCCTTTGTGTTGCTGATACTGGTGCTGACCTTACGTCCTTCAGGATTGCTTGGTTCCGTGGAAGGAGAACGGGCTTGAGCTCCCTGACACGTCTAGATATGTCAAACGCCGGCATGACAAAGAAAAACACGAAACGAATCCTGTTGGGGTTGGCGCTGTTGTTGCTGCCCATATTGGTTGGTTGGGGAGTGGGGCCATTTTGGGTGCGCTTGCTGGATTTTTCGCTGTTATACTGCATGTTGGCCCTGGGTCTCAATCTGGTTGTTGGATTTGCCGGGTTGCTGGACTTGGGTTATATCGCCTTTTATGGGGTTGGTGCCTATACCTATGCCTTGTTTGAATCGGGGCAGTTTGGTCTGCACTGGCCTGTGTTGCCGGTGCTGCTCCTGGGAGCTTTCTTTGCGGCCTTGATGGGTATGTTGCTGGGGGCGCCGACTCTAAAGCTGCGTGGTGACTATTTAGCCATTGTGACCCTTGGTTTTGGCGAAATTATCCGGTTATTTCTGAACAATCTGGATCAGCCGGTCAACATCACCAATGGTCCCCAGGGCATCAGTGGCATTGATGCCTTGCATATTGGCAACTGGTATTTTGACCAAGGTATGACGCTGGCTTCCCTGCATGTTTCTGCCGAGACGATCTATTATCTGCTTTTTCTTTTCGTGGCGGCCGGTTTGTATGGCTTGGCCCACCGATTGCAGCACTCTCCATTTGGAAGGGCGTGGATGGCAATTCGTGAAGATGAGATGGCGGCTGCGGCCATGGGGCTGCCGCTACGGCGTCTAAAACTGTTGGCTTTTGCCTGTGGTGCCGGTTTTGCGGGACTGGCGGGTGGCTTGTTTGCTGCCTTTCAAGGCTTTGTCAGTCCTGAAAGTTTTAGTCTGATGGAATCAGTGATGGTGCTGTGCATGGTCGTGCTCGGTGGCATGGGGCATTTGCCAGGCGTTTGTCTTGGCGCTGTCCTGCTGACGCTGTTGCCGGAGCTGTTGCGCAGTTGGGCAGGAAGCCGGATGGGCATGGGACTGGATCCGGCCAATATCCGTATGCTGGTCTTTGGGCTGGCTATGATTGCGACGGTCATTGTTCGTCCGCAAGGGCTCTGGCCTTCACGTGTTCGGGCTCGGGAGATGATGGACCATGACTGATCTGTTGCGTCTCGAAGGGATTGGCAAGCTGTTTGGTGGTATTGTCGCGCTTGATCAGGTGTCGTTTGCGGTCCAGCGTGGCTGTATTCAGGGCTTGATTGGGCCTAATGGTGCGGGTAAAACGACCCTGTTTAACGTCATTACCGGTTTCTACTCAGCGGACAGGGGGCATTTGTTTCTCAATGACGAGCGCTGTCCGGACCCGGCGACGCCGTTTGCGATGAGCCGGCTGGGAATTGCCCGGACTTTTCAGAATATCCGGTTGTTTGCGCAGATGACGGTGCGTGACAATGTGTTGGTAGGGAGGTTTATGCATCGGGGCAGTGGGCTGCTGGACAGTGTCCTGCGTACCCGCAGATTTCGTGAGGATGAGCAGCGCCAGCTGCGCTTTGCCGAAGAGTGTCTGGAGCGTATGCATTTGTTGCATCGTGCGGATGATGTGGCCTCGTCCCTGTCCTATGGAGAACAGCGCCGGCTGGAAATTGCCCGGGCACTGGCCACTGAACCAATGTTGTTGGCTTTGGATGAGCCAGCAGCTGGCATGAATGCTCAGGAAACTGAGGAGCTAGGCAGCAAACTGGAACAGTTGCGCCGGGAAGGGCTGACCCTGTTGCTGGTCGAGCATGACTTGCCCTGGGTGACTCGACTCTGTGATCGTGTTGCTGTTCTGGATTTTGGTCGGTTAGTGATCAATGATGTCCCGGCAGTCATTCAGCGTCATCCCAAGGTGTTGCAGGCCTATCTTGGCATGGGGGAGACATGATGTTGCTGACGATCGAAGCCTTGATGGTCTGTTATGGTCATGTACAAGC
>JAJZUM010000185.1 GCA_021848605.1 Pseudomonadota bacterium
ATGTCCCCCAAGCATGGCCAAGCCCATACTGTTTACTTCAGGAACAACCAGTGCCAATTGCGGTGTTTTATTACATGCCAATAAGGCGAGCAAAAGCTGTTGAGTCGCATCAAGCAACTCCATCCGGCCTGCTGATACCCCTGCCACCAGCAGAGGTGTATCTGAAGCCATCAGGTCTGCAGCAATTTTGTCAGCAATCTCCTGCTGTTGAGTACTGAGACCATTGACCGCAGGGGCATTTGCATCAACAAGGTGGGCAACTGCATAGACAATCCTTGCCTGTTCCAGCGGGTCTGCAATGACATTCTGCCGGGCTATATCGCTCAATCGTGTATCAATCACGTCAAGAATGTAAACCGGACTTAACTCGTGTTGAGCAATATTCTTTAGTGGTTCAGCATTCCAGTCTGGTACTTTACGCTCGGCAGCAAGTCTGATGGCCCGAGTCTTAGCCGCTTGTCGGATTGCAAGGGCAACACGCGGTGCAGTCTGGGTCACATCTTCGCCAATAACCAGCACACTGTCCGCAGACTCGATCTGTCGCAAACTTGCAACGTTAACACCTTTCAACTGCTGCAACTGCAAGATACTGCGCATGAGTTGTGTTTGATGCTCCGTCCAGCCCAAGCTAAACTGATCGTCACCCACAAGTTGTTTGAGGGCGTGGTTACTCTCCAGACTGGCTCGTGCCGAGCCAAGACCAGCAACTCCCTTGGCTGACTGCAGCAGACGCGCTACAGCATCTAAAGCTGCATCCACACCCAGAACCTGATCAACTCCAGAATCATCACGAAGCGTGGAATGATAGGGACGGTCATCACGATTTACATACCCGTAGCCAAAACGGCCTCGATCACAAAGAAAATAATGATTGATCTCTCCATGATATCGGTTTTCGACACGTCTGATTGCCCCATAGCGTTCGCCCGGACTTATGTTGCAACCAACAGCACAACCCTGACAAATAGAAGGAGCATACTGCATATCCCACTTGCGAGCGTAATGATCTCCCTGGGATTTATCGGTAAAGACACCCGTCGGACACACTTCAGTCAGATTGCCGCTAAACTCGCTTTCAAGAATCCCATCTTCACGACGACCGAAATAAACGCTGTCATGGGCACCAAAAACCCCCAGATCAGTTCCACCAGCATAATCCTTGTAATAGCGAACACAACGGTAACAGGCAATACACCGGTTCATTTCATGCCGGACAAATGGACCCAGATCCTGGTTGGCATGGGTTCGCTTGTTAAATCGATATCGACGGAAGCTATGACCAGTCATCACAGTCATGTCCTGTAGATGACAGTGACCACCCTCTGCGCACACTGGGCAATCATGGGGATGGTTGGTCATCAACCATTCAATCACACTCTTTCGAAATGCAACAGCTTCTGCATCATCGACTGAAATGTAGGTTTTGTCACTGGATGGGGTCATGCAAGACATGACCAGCCTGCCTCTCTTGTCATTTTCATCCGTATATTGCTTAACCGCACACAGGCGACAAGATCCGACAGAACCTAATGCCGGGTGCCAGCAAAAATAAGGAACATCCAGTCCGAGAGACAAACAGGCTGACAGCAGATTGTCTGCGCCATTAACTTCGTAGGACTTGCCATCGATATGAACGGTTGCCATTGCCTTTATTGCACCTTGATCCTGATTATTGGATTCTCGCTCGTCAATCACCAGACCACACGGGTCTTAAACCTCAATTTCCCACCCTGATACCTTTTTCAAAATCCCTGCGGAAAAACTTCAGGGCACTCTGTAATGGCTCCATGGCACCAGGTGCATGAGCACAGAAAGGTTTTCCTGGCCCCAGAAAACGGGTCATTTCCTGCAGCCACTCAATATCTCCTTGATGACCCTGCCCATCACTGATTGCACGCACAACCTTGAGAGTCCATGGCAAGCCCTCCCGACACGGCGTACACCAGCCACAAGATTCTCGTGCCATGAACATCATCAAATTGCCAACCACCTTGACGATATCCTGCTGGTTATCAACAACCATGAGCAAGCCCGTACCCATACGACTGCCAGCCTTGCCAATCGTGTCATAATCCATGGCAAGCGCAAGATGTTCAGGCATGAGAAAATCAGTTGATGCACCACCAGGAAGCCATGTCAAAAGTTCAAGTCCATCCTGCATACCGCCCGCAAGATCAACAATTTCCTGTGCCGTGGTTCCAATCGGCAATTCCCAAAGACCCGGATATTTGACACGCCCAGACACACCATAGATCTTGGTGCCTGCATCAGAACTACGCCCCTGCGAGAGCTCCTTGAACCAGGCAGCGCCCTTCAGCACAATATCTGGAACATTACACAACGTCTCGACATTATTAACAATGGTCGGCCTTCCCCAGGCACCTGCCTGTTGAGGGAATGGCGGCTTCGTACGAGGATTAGCTCTTCTTCCTTCCAGACAATTGATCAGTGCCGTTTCTTCTCCGCAAATATATCGACCTGCGCCCTCATGAACATGCAGCTCAAAGGAAAATCCTGAACCCAAAATGTTGGAACCAAGAAAACCGTTATTTTTGGCTGCAGTAATTGCTGCATTGAGTCTTTGAGCAGCCAGTATGTACTCACCTCTTAAGAATATATAGCCAACACTTGCCCCTATGGCATAGGCAGACACAACCATGGCTTCAACCAGTTGAAAGGGAAGATCTTCCATGAGAAAACGGTCTTTGAATGTACCCGGTTCCATTTCATCTGCATTACAGATCAGATATTTTTGACCCGCATCAGGCCCCATAGGAATAAGCGACCATTTGATTCCTGTCGGAAAACCTGCCCCACCTCGTCCACGCAAGCCAGCATCCTTGACCAATTTTTGCAGATCAACAGGGTCAAGCGTGAGCGCTTTCCTGAGACCTGAAAAACCTTCCAAAGCAATATAACGATCAAGATCAACGACTGGCCCACCAGCAGCAGAAATACGCCATGTCAGTGGATGCGTTTCCCGATGGGTTTGAATCCCTCTATTCAGTTCAGAACTCATGGATATTGCTCCAACAGTTTTCCGATCTGATCCGGCGTGACCTGGACATGAGTATCCTCATCAATCAGCAGTGCCGGCCCTCGGTCACAGGCACCAAGGCAGACTACTGGCAGCAAAGTAAAACGATCATCTGCGGTCGTTTCACCAGGTTTAATGCCAAGAGTCTCCTGAATTCGGGTGTATACATTTTCATAGCCAGTCAAATAGCAGGCAATACTGTCACACACCAGAATAACGTGTCGACCAACAGGGCGACGATAAATCCGATTATAAAAGGTGGCTACTCCATCAACATCGGCTGCCGATACACCAAGAATCAGGGCAATTGCATCAATAGCAGCATCACTGACCCAACGACGTTGTTTTTGAACGATCTTCAGTGCATCAATGGTAGCCGCTCGAGGATCCGCATAATGATGCATAGCATGCTCAATCGCCGAGCGTTCTTCAGAACTCAGTACCAGGGGCTCACCCCGATCACGAATAATCATTTGTGTTTCCATGTTATCGGTCGACATCCGCCATCACAAAGTCAATACTGGCCAACAAGGCAATAAGATCCGGAATCATCGAGCCACGAATGACCGCAGGAATCTGTTGCAGGTGGGGGAAACTAGGTGTCCGAATCCGGGTGCGATAACTCATCGTACTGTGATCCGAAGTCAGATAATAACTGTTGATGCCTTTGGTGGCCTCAATAAGCTGGCTGCTCTCACCAGCCGGCATCACAGGCCCCCAAGATACGCCCACAAAGTGGGTGATGAGTGTCTCAATATCCTTCAAAGTCCGTTCTTTCGGTGGTGGACAGGTTAGAGGATGGTCAGCCTTATACGGACCTGCAGGCATATTTTCCAGACACTGCCTTATAATGCGGACGCTTTGACGCATCTCCTCGAGACGCACCATGGCCCGATCATAGGCATCACCATTTACAGCAAGCGGCACTTCAAAATCAAAATTTTCATAACCTGAATAAGGTCTGGCCTTACGCAAGTCATAATTAACTCCTGTAGCTCGAAGCCCTGGCCCAGTAACACCCCAAGCAATAGCTTCTTCCTTGCCATACTGAGCAACGTTTCGTGTTCTGCCAATCACAATAGAGTTTTTCATGGCAGCCTTTTCATATTCATCCAGACGAGCAGGCATCCATTCAACAAATTCACGCACCAGCCGATCCCATCCTTTTGGAAGGTCATGGGCGACACCACCGATCCGATACCAGGCAGGATGCATACGGAATCCCGTAATGGCTTCGATCACATCATAAGCCTTCATACGATCCGTAAACATGAAGAATATGGGGGTCATCCCGCCCACATCTTGTATGTAGGTTCCGAGAAAAAGCAGATGAGAAGTAATACGAAAAAACTCAGCCATCATGACCCGAATGGTTTTTACCCGATCGGGGACCTCAATCCCGGCAAGTTTTTCTACTGCCAGAACATAAGGTAAATTGTTCATGACCCCGCCAAGATAATCAATCCGGTCGGTATAAGGAATAAAACTGTGCCATGTCTGGCGTTCCGCCATTTTTTCTGCACCGCGGTGGTGGTAGCCGATATCTGGAACACAATCGACAATTTCTTCACCATCAAGTTGCAACACAATTCGAAAAGCGCCATGCGCAGAAGGATGATTGGGTCCAAGGTTGAGGAACATGAAATCGCTGTCCGGCTTGCCTTTCTGCATGCCCCACTCTTCAGGCTTGAATCTCAGAGACTCTTGTTCAAGATCCTGACGGGCTGCGTCGAGCTTGAAAGGATCAAATTCAGTCGCTCGTGCTGGATAATCCTTGCGCAGCGGGTGGCCTTCCCAGGTCCAAGGCAAAAGGATTCGACGCAGGTGGGGATGACCGGTAAAAACAATTCCAAGCAAGTCCCAAACTTCACGTTCATACCAGTTTGCATTGGGCCAAATACTTATGGCTGAGGGTAATTTCAAATCATCTGTCTTCAGGGCAACCTTGATACGGACGTCACTATTTCGGTCTATGGACAGCAAGTGATAGAAAACCGTGAAGTCCGATGCAGGCAGGCCTTCGCGGTGTACGCGCATACGCTCATCAAGACCAGAAAGATCAAGGAGCATGCTGTAGGGAGA
>JAJZUM010000017.1 GCA_021848605.1 Pseudomonadota bacterium
AACACATCATATCCGATCAATCAGACAGGGTTGAATAACGCCCTATTCTGACCGGTTACGGTAGTGGAAACCACGCAAAAACTTATGCAACGATTAATAGACGAGGCCGAGCATGCGCGACCTGGTGACCCAGTCGGCCAACATACAGGCTCTTCGTTGTTACACAGCCACGCATCTCGGACTTGATACGCGGCAAGATCAATCTGTTTGGCCTTGATGCACTGGTGAACATGGCAACTGCTGCAGGTCTTCACATTGAAATGCGTGTGCTCGAAGAAGCATGAACCTAAACACTTCTTAGCGTTATGGACTCTAACGCTAAGTGCTACTGAACTCGGGGGGACGTCGGTGAAACAGAATCAGTGTTCTTTACTCGCCAGAATACGCAGATGAAGCGTAGGGAGCGCCCATGACTCAAGACATCACTACGCAAGAGGCGATCAAACGACTGGAGCAGCATTTCGGGTCTCACGAGGGGATGCTGACCCATTACCTTACGATACCCCTCTGCGTCAGGATACTTATCGTGTTGAATTTTTACAGAGGGCGATACAGAGGTGATATGTTATGACCGGAGTTATCTATTCAGCGGAGTTCATGATCCGCCTCTGATGCGTATTCTGGCGAGAATTATTTCACTATATATTGTACGCTCTTCTATACTATGGTGTGCGGAAACTTTTCTAGTGTTGCCCACATTCACTCGCAACATGGCTTTGTTGCACAACTGGTCTGCGGCCAGTTGATTGTGTGGCGAAGCAGTGACGAACGTATTTTTCATAATACAATAGGATACCTGAACGTTGCAGGTGCAGTATGATACTTTATTGTCCTCCCACATCTGTCAACAAAAACCATTTTCGACTCAATTGTCATCTTTTGAAAGCAGTACATGATTGCGAGTTCATGATGCGTCGTTTTTCTGAGTAGCCCGGTATTATATAGACAAAATACTGCTTGAGATTGTGAGTGAAATGCTTTTGTACTCTAAAAAATTTAACATGAAAGGGCTATCAATTCTGAACGCTGACTGAATTTTTGATATGAAATGCCATTCAGCCCAGTGGCACAGACGACGGATAGTAATGATTAGAGGCTCAATAAATCTTGAGGATGCGAGGACATGTAACTTGACAGAGCATACCCTGAGCAATACCGAAGACAAGGTTTCATGGCTGGTTTGGGTGGTGTCGTTGGTGGCAGTCTTGCCCTTGTTTCTTGCTCACTATCCCTTAGGCGTGGATATACCGCAACACGCAGGCCAAATCGCGTTGTTCCGAGAAATGCAAAATCCAGCTTTTATCTATAGTTCACTTTTCAAAATACATTTAATGACCCCCTATTTGCTGGGTTACATCATTATCTACGTTCTATCAATGCTGATGAGCATTGCACTGGCTATAAAATTGGTATTGGCGGGCTCGATGATGGCACTACCCATAGCTACCGGCAGGCTACTGAAGGCCTTGGGCAGCTGCGAAGCCTATGCACTTCTGGCTATACCTGTCATTTATGGGTTTTCATTTAACTGGGGATTCTTAAATTTTTTAGTGGCCATGCCCGTTGGCCTTGCGTTCCTAGCCAGTATGGTGCGTCGAACGCAGTCATATACATGGTGTGATGATCTCAAGATGGCCTTATTGATCAATGCACTTTTTTTCTGCCATGCTCTAGTATGGGCCTTTTTTTTTGGCATTACAGTGCTGTATGTTCTCTGTAGGGAGAGAAGGCCTTACCACTTATTTAAGCTGATCTGGCCCTTGTTAACCAGTCTTCCTGTCGTCATCGGGTGGTTTTATCACACCATGAGCAACAGTCATTCGGCCATGGCCAGTATGCCCAACTATGCCATGGGGTTGTGGAGACTTAACCCATTACCTCTGGTTTTTGGTTCAGGTAATATGATGTTCAACCTTGGGCTGGCGTTGGGGATTCTGGTTCTTCCCCGACTGATGGGGGCACGACATTCCAAGGAACCGGCACGCTATATGCCACTGCTAGCATCCATCATCGTGGTGGAATTTTTCCCTCACGCGATTTTTGGCATTGCGTTCATTTATGAACGATTTGCCCCTGTACTGATCCCTTTTTATCTGCTGACACTGGAAGCGCCGCAAGCAAATGATCCGGTCCAGTATCGCGGTATAGCCTGGCTGGGTGTTGCTGGAATCATTTTGCTCTTTGTATCCAATGAAGCGGTCATGATGAATGGGTTCAATTCAGAGAGTGCTGGCTTCGAACGTATCATGCAGCAGATGGATAATGGTAAAAGAGTATTGATGCTTATGTTCATGAGGGGCAGCGACTACTCGCCAGCTCCAGTCTATCTGCATTTCCCTCTATGGTACCAGGCAGAGAAGCAGGGGCTGGTTGAGTTCAATGCAGCTAGTGAATACACGCCTTGGGTACAGTTCAAGAGTAATATGTTGGCACCTGCGGATGTCCAGGGGTTTGAATGGAATCCACAACTTTTTGACTGGAACCGAACCCAGGCTAATTTATATGACTACTTTGTTATCAGGGCACCTATAGCTCCGGGCCAGTATATATTCAAAAGTCACCTCTGCCAGGTTCAGATGATAGCCAACGTGGGTAATTGGTGGTTGTATGGAAAACGCTCTGTTTTTGGAAGTGGAGCCTGTAAGTTCAGGCAATGAGAGAATGTTCAGTTCAGGCCTGAGGCGCTACAAAATAAATTTGTGGATGCAAAGGGCAAATTCACATTATAAGTTATGAGGGGACAGAGCCAGCATGGATGAACGCATAGACATATCACTAGTGGTGCCTGTTTACAAGGAAGAGTCCAATATTGATCCCTTTTTGCACAGGGTTGAAAAGACCTTCCATGATATGGGGGTGGCGTATGAAATTATTTTTGCGCTGGATCCATCCCCTGACAGGACTGAGGACATCATTCAAAAGGCGATCAACAGGAATAATAGGATCCGAATGCTGGTGTTTTCGCGAAGATTTGGTCAACCTGCTGCCACCATGGCAGGTATTTTGACCTGCAAGGGTAGAACTTGTGCCGTCATTGATGTGGATTTGCAGGATCCTCCCGAGATCATCAAGACCATGTATGAAAAGCTGGCTGCTGGGAATGAAGTGGTTTATGCACGTCGGCGTTCACGCAAGGGTGAGACCCTGATAAAAAAAGCCATTGCCTATGTCGGTTATGCACTCATCAACAAGTTGAGCGATGTGAGCATTCCGCGCAATACTGGTGACTTTAGAATTATGACACGAAGGGTGATAGAAGAACTTAGGTGCTTGAACGAATCGCATGGGTTTCTGAGAGGATTAGTGGCCTTCGTAGGTTTCAAGCAAGACTATGTGGATTATGACAGGGAAGAGCGGCATCATGGCCGGGGAAATTATAATCAACTCACCGGTTCACTCAAAATAGGACTCAACGGTCTGATTAGTTTCAGTTCAAGGCCATTATTTGTGATGTCCGTCAGTGGGTTCATTCTGGCTGGGCTGAGTTTTTTGTTGGGAACATGGTATGTGTTGCAAAAAATTATGGGAGTTGATCTTACTCCAGGACTACCCACTACTATTCTGGTCGTAAGTTTCCTTTCAGGTGTACAATTACTAGGGTTAGGACTAATAGGTGAGTATGTAGGTCGCATTTACGATGAGGTAAAGCGAAGGCCGATGTATATTGTCGACAGGAAAGTCAATTTTAAGGAGTGATGGAAAGTTGAATCCGTCAATGGGTTCGAAATGGCCCAAGATACTACCTCCTCTAACCCAAGAAGAGGAAGCGATTAGTAATGATTTTATGAGCTACTGGCACCAAGTGCTTCCTAAAAGATATGGGTTGGTGGAAAAATTCAACCATGGCTATGCCACCAAGCAGAATAGAAAGTACTTTAAAAGCACCTTGGAGATAGGTGCAGGGCTTGGTGAGCATTTGTCCTATGAGTGCCTTCAGGACGAACAAATAGCATCCTATGTGGCTGTTGATATTCGTCAGAACATGGTGGAGCAACTGAGGGACAGACATCCTGAAATTCGTGCTATCCAGGCAGATTGCCAGGGTCAGCTTGATTTTGAGGATGGTCATTTCGATAGAATCCTTGCTATCCACGTTCTGGAACATCTGCCGGATCTTCCCCGTGCTGTCAGGGAAATGTATCGATTGTGTAACAAGCATCATGGTTTTCTGAAGGTGGTTATACCATGCGAAGGTGGCTTTTTGTATTCCCTGGCACGTAGGATATCGGCAAGGAGAATATTTGAAAAAAGATACAAAATGAGTTATGACTGGTTCATCAGCAGGGAACATATCAATCGTCCAGATGAGATACTGGAGGAGTTGGCTAAATACTTTGAACTGGAGTCTTCCAGTTATTTTCCTCTTATTATCAAGTCAATGGCTATGAATATTTGTGTTGGCGCAACGCTAAGACCCAGAAAGAATTTCTTGTCATGAAGCGCATTGTCTCGTTGCTACAGATAGAGGCCGTGAAGTATGTCGTGGTAGGAGGCATCACAGCGATCATCTATGTGGGTATCTTCTCGATGTTGACAACGGGGTTGGGATTGGAATATAGGCTAGGCATCAGCCTTGCCTATGTGGCAGCGGTCCTGTTTCACTACCATATGAACAGGATCTATACCTTCAAGGCGATGTCAAGTTCCCAGATCTACCAAGTTTCCACCTATGGACTGTTGCTTGCAGTCAACTATGGCATCAATTTGCTGGTGGCCTATCTGTGTATCACTATGGCGGGCATGAATCCATTCTTTGGAGCTATTATCGCCATGGTAAGTACAGTATTTACCGGCTATAACGTGTCTAAATTTATTGTATTCAAAGTTCGGGGTGGGATTCATGAATAAAAAATTCCTGGTCACAGGATGTGCAGGGTTTATTGGCAGCCATGCGGTGGATAGATTGCTGGCTCAAGGGCATGTTGTCATCGGTATTGATAATTTTTCGACAGGTATGCGTGAGTTTCTTGTGGACGCACAGGATAATAAAAATTTTCGGTTGATTGAGGCTGATCTTCTGGATGCCCAATTGTTAAAAAAAGAGTTTTTCGGTGTTGACTGTGTATTTCATTTTGCAGCCAATGCCGATGTCAGGCATGGGCTCAACCAGCCAGACAGGGATCTGTATCAGAATACCATGGTAACTTTTCATGTCTTGGAGGCCATGCGCCACTGTAAAGTCAGGAATATTATTTTTTCATCTACGGGTTCTGTCTATGGGGAATGCAAGGTCATTCCAACTCCTGAAGATGGTCCGTTTCCCATTCAGACTTCGTTGTACGGTGCATCCAAGCTGGCTTGTGAGGGACTTATTGCAGCTTATTGTGAAGGCTATGGATTTCAGTCACATATCTTTAGATTTGTATCGATATTAGGTGAGCGTTATACACACGGTCATGTTTATGATTTTTATAGAAAACTAAAAGAAGATCCTAAGGTTTTGAATGTATTGGGAAATGGAAGGCAAACTAAGTCCTATTTATATGTACATGACTGTCTTGATGCCATTTTTATGGCCATGGAGAAGTCGGAAGAAAAGGTCAATATTTTTAATCTTGGCTATGACGGTTGTTGTGAGGTACGCGACTCTGTGGGTTGGATATGTCATAAGCTGGGCTTGAACCCTCAGGTGATTTATACCGATGAGGTCAGAGGTTGGGTGGGTGATAATCCGATCATTTACCTAGATACCCGCAAAATTTGCCAGCTCGGATGGCAGCCTCAGTACACGATTCAGGAGGCGATTGGTTTGACAGTTGCGTATTTGCAGAACCATGAATGGGTCTACGAGAGAAGGGCATGAACGTGGCGATCCTGTGCCCGGTATGTTCGCATGCGACTCATTTCATTGGTTTTCAAAATGGCAGGCTGGATGGTCGGAGGTTTCATGTTAATGGCTGCCCATCCTGTCATTATGCCTTTGTTGTTAATTACCGTCATGATTACAGTACGATTTATGATGATGATTACTACGCCGGGCAGGGTGCTGATCCCAGTGTTGATTACCTGCATGAGATCCGGCATCTTGAGTCCACCATACGCGTTTATGAGTGGGAAGGCCTCTGCAAAATTTTCAAGGATTTTTTTCCTGAAGGAGGGCGCTGGCTGGACTATGGTTGTGGTTTGGCTGGCCTGGTGGAGTATGCGCAACATCGGGGGCACTCCATCATCGGGTGTGAGTATGGCTGGGCAGCATCGGCTGCAAAGCAGCGTGGGCCGTTGATTCTTTCAGAGGATGAGTTGGCTGAGCATCGAGAAGCCTTTGATTTTGTGACCCTTGTCGAGGTTCTTGAGCATGTGGCGGACCCAATTGATCTACTGCGCAGGATTAGGACCCTGATGAAGCCTGGGGGTGTATTATTTCTGACCACAGGTAATGCCCAGCCTTGGCGTAGCAATCTGCTCAAGTGGAGTTATACTCGCTGTCCCGATGTGCATATCTCCTTCTATGAGCCTCAGACCGTCAAGCTGTGCTTGCAAGCTAGCGGTTTTCAAGCACAAACTCTGAACTACGGTGTCGGCATGGAATCCATCATTAAATTTAAGATCCTTAAAAATATGAGATGGTTTAAGTATAGGAGCCGGTATCTGGATGCCTTACCTTGGTCCTGTTTTTGCCGGTGGGCTGATATGCGCTACCAGGTATCGCTGCATCCGTATGGGGTGGCCCTATGAACGATCCAAGAGTCTGTTTGATTACCGGAGCATCGCGTGGGCTGGGTGCATATCTGGCAAGGAGATTCTGGGATCAGGGGTATAGCTTGTGTCTGGTGGCATCAGATTGTGACCGATTACAGACATCGTTGAGCGGCCTTCCTGTCAAAAAAGGACAGCACGCCGTAGCCTTGGTATGTGACCTCGCTCAGGGTGATCAGGTTCGGCAGCTGATACATCGGTGTGCAGATCATGTTGCCCGGATGGATGTTGTCATCAACAACGCAGCCATACTTGGTCCTGTAGGAAGGTTTGTGGACAATAATCTCGATGATTGGCAAAAGACCCTGCAAGTAAACATGCTGGCACCTATCACGATCACCCAGTCCTATTTGTCATCCGGTTTGAGTAGGGAAGGCGGTGTCATCATAAATATTTCGGGTGGAGGCGCTACCAGCTTACGTCCGAATTTCAGTGCCTATGCCACGGCCAAGACGGGTCTGGTTCGCTTTAGTGAAATAATTGCTCATGAAGTAAAGAATCGGGGCATACGTGTGAACTGTATTGCTCCCGGGATTATGGACACATCCATGCTCCAGGAAATTATGGTTAGCGGTGAGGAGCTTGCTGGCCAACGCGAATACGCCAACTGCGTTAGGGTATTGCAGGAAGGTAGTCCTGGCATGGATAAAGTTGGTGATCTAGCCCTGTTTCTGACTAGCCCGCAGTCCGTGGGCATTTCGGGCAAAATTATCAGTGCAGTCTGGGATACTTGGTGGACCTGGCCGCAGCATCTAGAAGAACTAGAGGAGAGAGACCTCTATACGTTGCGGCGAGTGACAGCCAGGGACAAGGGTTTGAGCTGGGGTGACAAATGACCCGTGAAAAGGTGTATGGTGTAGGTATTGTTGGTTGCGGTGGCATAGGTCTGAAGAGGGCACATGCACTGGGTCAGCGCGGGAAACTTCTGGCTTGTGCTGATCTGGATGGCCAGCGGGCGCAGGCGTTGGCACATAAATTCAGGGCCCGTCATACGACTGACTGGAGAGAACTGCTTGCTATGCTCGATGTAGAGATCGTCATAGTTGCAACGGTGCATGATGCCCTTGCAGAGATCACTTCGGCAGCCATGGCTGCAGGAAAGCATGTTCTGGTTGAAAAACCCGCAGCCCGATCGGCCGACGAGCTAAAGCCCTTGCTGAACCAGGCGGATGTCAGTTCAGTCAAGGTGCGTGTCGGTTTCAATCACCGTTATCACCGCGCTATTCTCAAGGCTAGGGCTATGGTGGATGCTGGCGTTCTAGGTGAAATCATGTTTTTGCGCGCCAGGTACGGGCATGGCGGTAGGCTGGGCTATGAGAAGGAATGGCGAGCGCATCCGCAAATATCCGGAGGAGGGGAGTTGATTGATCAGGGCGCGCATGTTATCGACTTGTCACGTTGTTTCCTCGGTGAATTGACAAAGGTGGTAGGTTATGCGGATACCTATTACTGGGATATGCCGGTGGACGATAATGCCTTCATGTTACTCAGGAATGAACAGCAGCAGACGGCATTTTTGCATGTATCCTGCACTGAGTGGAAAAATATGTTTTCCTTCGAGATCTACGGAAAAAAGGGCAAGATTGATGTGCAAGGCTTGGGGGGAAGCTATGGACTGGAAAGCATTACTTTCTACAGGATGTTGCCGGAAATGGGTCCGCCGGAGACTACTCGCTGGGAGTATCCTTTTGCTGATAACTCTTGGGAAATCGAATTGAACGAGTTCTTTGACGATATAGATTTTGACCGACAGCCTGTACCTGGACTTCGTGATGCCCATGCCATGTTGAGTATTGTTCAAGCTGTATACCAGGATTCCGGTTATGATCATCGTTCGTAGTCCGTTACGTATTAGTCTGGGAGGTGGTGGTACGGACCTTCCTTCCTACTATTTAAAGCATGAGGGTTTTATCGTATCGGCTGCCATAGACAAGTATGTTTATGTTACGGTGATGCGGCCTTTTACCGAGGGAATATTCTTGAAATACTCGCAGCAGGAAATGGTCCAGCATGTCGAGGATATCAAGCACCCCATCATCAGGGAGTCCATGTCTCTGATGGATTTCAAAACGCCCCAGATTGAGATTACGACACTGGCGGATATACCATCGGGAACGGGCCTCGGTTCTTCGGGCAGTTTTACGACCGCTCTACTCAAATCCCTTTACATACACAGAAAAAGGCATATCAGCCAAATGGATCTGGCTGAGCTGGCTTGTCAAGTCGAGATAGAAAGGCTGGGAGAACCTATAGGCAAGCAAGACCAATATATTGCGGCCCTTGGTGGTATCACCTGTTTTACCTTTCACAAGGATCATAGGGTTTCTGCCAAGCCGCTGGCCTTGTCCATGGATACTCTGTTTGCCTTAGAAGATAATCTGCTGCTTTTCTTCACCGGGTTTTCACGAAGCGCTAGTCAGCTACTAAAGCACCAGAAAGAAAAAACAGCTGATGATGATGCTGAAATGATGCAGAACCTGCATTATCTCAAAAAGTTAGGCTTGCAGAGTCGTGATGCGCTGGAGGAGGGTGATACCAGACGTTTTGGTGAAATCATGCATGAGCACTGGGTCAACAAGAAGCGACGATCTCCCGGCATGTCCAATGCGCAGATTGATGCTTGGTATGATCTTGGCATTAATAATGGCGCTGTTGGGGGAAAAATTGTCGGTGCTGGTGGTGGGGGATTCCTGATGTTTATGGCTCATGATCGCGACAAGTTGCGTCATGCCATGAAAACCGCTGGCCTAGAGGAAGTGCGCTTCAAGTTCGATTTTGATGGCACCAAGGTGGTGATGTGAGCATAAGATGCTGGATGTAGTCATTCTGGCAGGGGGGCTGGCGACGCGCATGCGGCCTCTGACGGATAAGACTCCCAAGTCCTTGCTTGAAGTCAGTGGGCGTCCATTTATCGACTGGCAGTTGCAATATTTGGCCCAGCAGGGGGTATGTCATGTTGTTCTATGTCTTGGCCACTTAGGCGACAGGATACGTGATCATGTTGTTCATGGCTCGGCCTTTGGCTTGTGCGTGGAGTTCAGTATGGATGGGCTGGTGTCCCTGGGAACAGGGGGAGCAGTCAAGAAAGCTTTGCCCCTACTGGAGAAGGATTTTTTTGTGCTTTATGGAGATTCCTATCTGCCGGTAAGCTATGCTGAGATTGAAAGCAGTTTTCACTCAGGTATAGATCCAGCGCTGATGACTATCTTCAGAAATGACAACAGACTGGATAAAAGCAATGTGGTGTTTTCGAAAGGTAGGGTGATTCATTACGACAAGCGCCTCTACCTGCCGGAGATGAACTACATTGATTATGGTCTCTCCATCCTGTCTAAGGATGTATTCTCCAGTGTGCCTGAAGGTGGTTTTGATCTTGGCGATCTTTACTCTCAGCTGGCGCAGCAAGGTCGGCTGGCGGGCTATGAGGTCCATGAGCGATTCTATGAGGTAGGATCGCCGGCCGGACTGGCCGAAACTGTTGCCTATTTTAACTGCCTTTCAAAAGGTTTAATCCAACGGCCTTAGCTACGACGCTGTGCGGCATGAATCACAAAGTATCGTTATAAAGTGGCGAGGGCCAATGTTGCTGAGTGGGTCAGGGAGTTGGTCCGTGAGACGTGCGGAGTATTTGAGATCAGGATTTTGAAAGGCTTTATGAGCCAGGAACACATGCATATTCTACTGAGTAGTCCCACAGATTTGGCATCGACTGATATTCTGAGGCTAGTCAAAGATCGGGCGCCAAGTAAATTGTTTGAGTCGTTTGCTCACATAAGGCAAAGTACTGAGGCGACATTTTTGGGCGAAGGGGGGCTATTGTTGTGCGACGTTAGGATAGATAACAGAGGAGATGATACAAGAAGTATTTGGAGCATCTCTTTGATGCCGAACCCAAATGATGAATATAGAATGAAACCTGAATATGATGCGTCGTTTAGCCGAAGCGTATCTGGATTTTCAGTCCGCAACCTAAACTCACCAGCTTTAGCGGGTGGGTGCTTAATCCAAGAACGAGAGACCGTTATGAGCTATACATCGGATCACCTAGATGAGGTGGTAGAAATTGCGCGCAGGCTAGACGTCGCGACCATCGAGTCCATGGCGGATATACTGGCAGATCTCAAGCGTGCTGGGGGTAGAGTGTTTTTTCTCGGGGTAGGGGGCAGTGCTGCCAATTGTTCTCATGCCGTCAATGATTTCCGCAAAATTCTGGCCATTGAATCCTATGCGCCCAGCGATAACGTATCGGAGCTGACCGCTCGTGCCAACGATGAGGGCTGGGCCTCCATATTTGTTGAGTGGTTGAAAATTAGTAAGTTGAATGCAAGCGATCTGATTTTCGTGTTTTCAGTGGGTGGTGGTGATCTGGCAAGAAACATATCCCCAAACCTCATTTCAGCACTGGAATATGCCAAGTCTATTGGGTCAAAAGTCTTGGCAATTGTCGGACGTGATGGTGGTTTTGCTGCCAAAGTGGCTGATGTGGTAGTCATTATTCCAACAGTTAATCCTAATACCATTACGCCCCATGCCGAGGCTTTTCAGGCGGTTATATGGCATCTTCTGGTCTCGCATCCTAAACTAAAGGGTTGTATGACTAAATGGGAGTCTTTGACACAGCCATGAACAAGGCGGTATTTCTAGATAGAGATGGCGTTGTCAACCGGGCCGTTATTCGTGAGGGCAAGCCGTATCCTCCCAAGGACTTGTCTGAACTGGTGGTCCCCCCCGAGTGTTCAGGATTACTGGAGTCTCTGAAGCGGGCAGGGTATGTCATCTTGGTTGTATCCAACCAACCTGATGTTGCGCGCGGTACACAGAGCAGGGATACCGTAGAGCTCATCAATGCGACGTTACAGGCATCACTGCCGATAGATGATTTTTTTATGTGCTATCATGACGACCAAGCTCATTGCCTGTGTAGAAAGCCCAAGCCGGGACTTATCCTCCAGGCAGCAGAACAGCATCATGTCGATGTATCAAAATCCTTCATGATTGGTGATCGCTGGCGTGATATCGAAGCGGGCATTAGCGCAGGTTGTCGTACGGTATTCATAGATTATGGCTATGCTGAAATGCGCCCGGTTTATGTCGATTATTGTGTTGGTGGTTTGCGCGATGCCGTTGCCATGGTGATGGCGAATGACTGATACCTCAAGGTCGGTTTAGGAGATTTTTTATGCAGATGGCAAATATCAAGGTTAAAATTTTTGCCGATGGTGCAGACAGGGATACCATGCTCGCCATGAATACATCTCCCTTGATCAAGGGACTAACGACCAATCCGACATTGATGTGCAAAGCTGGTATCAGGGACTATAAAGCGTTCGCTCTTGATATTCTCAAAGATATCAAGGTGAAACCTATTTCATTCGAGGTTTTTTCGGATGACTTTGCCGAAATGGAGCGCCAGGCCATGGAGATCTCCAGCTGGTCTGATAACGTTTATGTCAAAGTGCCTATTACCAATACTTCAGGGGTGCCTTGCCTGGACTTGTTGCGCCGACTCAGCAGTCGTGGGGTTAAGGTTAATGTTACCGCCATCATGACCCTAGAGCAGGTTAGTAAGGTGGTGGATGTTTTGGATACGGAGGTGCCGAGCTATGTCTCGATTTTTGCTGGCAGGATCGCTGACACGGGACGCGATCCGGTTCCCGTGATGGCTTCGGCGCTGGAGTTGATGAAAAAGAATCGATCCTGCGAGCTTATTTGGGCCAGTCCTAGGGAATTGCTCAATATTTTTCAGGCTGATGCCATTGGCTGCCATGTGATCACGGTGACTCATGACATCTTGAAGAAAGTGGCCATGGTTGAATACGATTTGGAAAAGTATTCGCTGGATACCGTCAAAATGTTCTACAATGACGCTGTGGTCGCTGGGTTTAGCTTATAAGTCGGTCGCAGGCCGGTGTATCAATGCTCATGCGATCCGAAAAGTCTAAGATGAATGTTGCGGTTTTTCTGAGCTGCTGCAATTCATGTATGCAGCCATTGTTCTTGATGGGTCCAATTTTTCTCATCAAATTCGAGTGGCTTGGTTGGGAAGCCCAAGTTCGTGTATGGTCTCTATACGTTTGCAAGCTCTTGTTCACGCATAAGGACTATGTTGATGCCGTACAAAATCATGTAAGCCAGTCCTCAAGTATATTAGTGCGTTAGCTGTTTTTGGAAATTAAAGTGTGTACACACGTCTGGAAGCTTTGATGGCATGGTCTTGCACAATGACCCGATATAAGATTTTCGGAATTTAATCATAGACTTTCTTGATTCAGGCGGTGCATACTTCAAAGCAAGATCAAATGACATATTTGCGTCTTCAAGTAGATCTAGCCCGTAGGCGGCTTGTGCACGAAGTGCCCATGGAAGTGATGAATAAAATGAATAAAATGTATTGATCGTCGAGTAAAAGTATGCACTCTGGTAATCATCCTTGGCAATATACGCTTTAACAATCTCAGCATAAAGGTACTCCAGGAACCATGCATCGTAGGCGCCCTGTACGGCGTGCGCGTTAGCAATATTAACGTGCATGGCAAGCAGCTTCCTATAAGGACTGGATATATGGGCTTCTACATCCAGAAGCTCAGAAAGACCATTCTTCATATCTCCATTTTCAAGAAGATATCCTCCATGAAGAGCTTTCAGACGTGGATAATTATTGTAGGGGTGGTTATGAAAAAACTGTCCCAATAGCTTGGTTTGATTAAATTCAAGACAAGAACCAAGGTAATTCGCCTGAACATAGCCGTCTTTCGGATATTCTCGGTACGCCCAGGACCACAATGTAAAATTATTCCTCCAGAGAGGAACAGTCGATTTTACCGTGAAAACAGATAAAACAATCCACAAAACAGCTACGGTCGGGTAAATGAAATAAGCATAACGTGGGCGGATCGAAAGGTTTTCTGGTATGTGCATGAAGGATAAAAATAGACCAACAAATACTAGCGGCAGGGTAAGTAAACGGTCTTGAATGATGTTATCAGCAATTGCCAGAGGGATAATATTGGAAACAGGAATCAAGGCCACAAGCCACATAGACATTAAAAGTAATAGTACTGATCTTTTGGAAATTGTAAAAAATAAAAGAACGACAGCACCAATCAAAGTTGCAATGCCTGTAGTGTATTCATAGAGCGAAAAGTTAATTAACGGATTTTTATGAATAGTACCAAAATAACCAAAGGGCCAGAACGAATCCTTAAAATAGGCAAGTAACGTATCGCCTACATAGGCAATATGCATAAAGGTGCCCTTTAAAATAGGAATCGATATGGTTGGGTTTTGATGGATAAAGTGTTGCCTTAATACAAAATATAAAATCAAAATGAACAAAAAAATCAATAAGTCACCGATGGTAATATACGAAAATGCTTCGCACATGCTCGAACGGGATGATCGCAGCTGATGATCATAAGCCATTCGGGTTAGGAACATCAAAACAGGGAATATAATGGCTTCTTCTTTGCAGAGCAATCCACAAAAAAAGCAAAATCCAGTCAGAAAAAACCGGATCAGTCGAGGTCTGTCGAGCGAAAGAATAAGTCCAAGTAGTACAAAAAAAGTACACATGGAATCAAAACGACCTGATGACCAGCTTGTCGATTCAACCAGGGCGGGATGAAGTCCGTATATCAGGGCAGCAAGAGATGATCGGAGTTGACGTGGCCTAGAAGGATAATTTTTAAGTAGTTGAAATGCCAAAATCCAGACAAGGATGCAGTTAGCACACAAGATCCCTAAATTAATCAGATGGGTTTCAATGGATGAAACTCCAAAAAAATAGAATTGAGCAGCAAATGAGCCCATGACCAAGGGTCTAAAGTAAAAAGAATTTGGCAGGATAGGCTGCCATATCGCGTGCCATGCCATTGAGGGGGTATGTAGTGACGGGTTGATAATAAAAATCTCTATATCATCCCAGACGAACCCCAAGTGCAGGGTAGCCGGCAAATAAGCGAACAGGACAAGAAGCAGGACAAAGAAAACAGAAAACCAATAAGGGGGATTAAAACGAAAATTAATTTCCAAGTTATGAACATTCCATATTAAATAAGAGAAAGCCCCAGCTGCGGTCGGTATCTTGACGAACATCTGGGGCTCACAGCAATTACAGAACCTATCGGCAAATTGCAGGCAGATAGGCTCCGTTGGTAATCACAGGCTTACCACCCGACATAGCTACTGGCGTTGTCGTCCCAGCTGTTCCTGTTGCTCCAATTGCTGTAAGTTTTTTGTTTTTAAGCGCATTTGTTGAAGCTGTACCGGAGTTACACAACCAAGTGATGTCGCCATTGGGCGAAGTGTATGCCTGGAAATAGATTTCAGAACCATTTATAGCAGCGTTCACAGCACTGCCGCCGTAAACTACGGCAATCTGACCAGGAGCGGTCAGTCCAACACTACTTACATAAGTTCCATAAACGGAGTTAGAAATACCGATTTCAGAATTGATCGAATAAGCACTGCTGGTATTTGCATAGGCTTCAGCGAAGGCTGTTTCCACACCGCCGACAAGTGATGTGCCCTCCGAGACTTGGGCTCGAATAGTGTAGTTCTGGTAAGCTGGAACAGCAACTGCTGCCAGAATACCAATAATTGCCACAACGATCATCAGTTCAATCAGGGTAAAACCTTGTTGTCTTTTCATGATACATCCTCAGGTTGAGCGAAAGGGGCCATAGTGTTATTCCTGGTTCCAGTAGGCTCGATGCAGGAAACATACCATGTCCTCAACATATTATAGTTATGATTTTCTGCAACAACATGATTTTTTGCACGACATAGGTGACCAAGCTCGTCACTACGAAGTGACAATTATTGACAATGGGTATGCATCTATCGGTAGCTACAGGTACGCAAGACTGTCGTCAGGAACAAATTTCAAGGATTGATCAGTATGTTGCAGTCTATTACAATACCTGTCTGAGTACATCATGCCGCAATAGCTCAGTCGGTAGAGCAACTGATTCGTAATCAGTAGGTCGGAGGTTCGATTCCTCTTTGCGGCACCATTGTTGTTGTTTGCTTCATAATAAGTTTAGTCACTGCTCACCCCTATGGGTGAATATCACCTGACAGCGCCATCTGGATCGCGATGAGAGGATTGTGTCCTTGGTAGGCCATGGATTGCAGATAGCTGGAGATACCTCAATAGGCATTGGCCAGACAACAGAAACTGTATCACTTTTAGGTTTTTTTTGTAGTTAAACCATATTGTTAGGTGTTGTTTTTTCAGGAAAGAACCCGAGAAACTTGAGCTTAATTAGCTGAATCAATGAAATCTGTTGTAGTGATAATTGTGGGTCGTAGAAGAAAATACCAAGATTGGGATCGTGATGTCTGCTCATAAGAAGCTCGGATTTTTTTGGGTCTTTTTGATTGTTGTTTTGTGTTCTGTGCTTGCCTATTTTCCTGCTGTCTTGCATCTGATGTATGTGTGGGATGACAATATCGCATTCACCTTGCGACCAGAATTGCGCGAGCCATCGTTGGCTTGGCATGCCATATGGCAACCGATTTTGCCGGGAGCGGGCTATTTCAGGCCATTGGTCATGGCCACGTTTGTTGCACAGTTTTTAACGGTTGGATTGATGCCTTGGGTTGCTCATCTGATCAATTTTCTCATTCAGACCCTTAATGCTCTGCTTGTCTATATTCTTGCGATCCAATATGGTTCTGACCTCAAAGGTAGTGCTGTTTCTTATCGGGCCTTGTTTGCAGCATTGTTTTATGCACTCAATCCGGCATTGATTGAACCGACTGCCTGGGCCATGGGGCGCTTTGACCTGATGGTAACCACTTTTTTGCTGACAGGGCTTATAGCGCTGCTTACTTTGCAGGGTGGGCGACGTCTGATTGCCTGTGTCCTGAGTTATGCGCTAGCCCTGCTTTCCAAGGAAGAGGCGCTGATCTTTATCCCTCTCGTACTTGTGCATTTATACTATGGCTATCGAAACCAAACACTGTTGTATCAAGCCGATCTTCGCCGCAAAAAAGATAACGTGATCCTGATTGCGGTTTTAAGTATGGTGACAATTGGTTATTTCATACTTCGTCATGTGTTGATTCCGGTTTCTTTAATACATGTTGACCCCAATATCCGTTATTTTTTGGGAAGTGCATCGAAATACTTTGCTCACATTGGTCTGACGGGGTGGGCTTATGTTCAATTAACGGTATGGCCATTGGGTTATTTTGGCACGATCCATAGGACACCCTTGTTGGCTTGGACTCAAGCAGATATGGTATGGGGCTATGTGGCTTTGGTCGCTGGTGTTGTGTCAACATTGCTGCTTCTATTTTGGCGCTCTCGAGTTGCCTTGCTGATGTTAGCCTGGATCGTTGCTCTACTCCCCGTATTGAATATCCTCCCATTGACGATGGCCAATAATATTATTCAGGATCGTTTTGTAACCTTCCCTTCGGTTTTTTACTGCATTGCGCTTAGTCGATTCAGTCTGAGTTTTCTCGCGAAAGATACCGTCCGAATGTCTGAAATGTTCCGAACCTGGTTGTTACCCATATTGGCATCGGTTTATGTATTGATGTTCATTGCTATGGTGCATTTGACCGTGCCATTGTGGACCAACAATGTGACACTCTGGGCCTGGGGTATGGTACAAAATCCTGACGATCCGATTGTTCGCTTTAATTACATTAGTGCATGCATACAGATGAATCGCCCTGATCTCGCGGCCGATTTTTTTAAAAAATTCCCGAATGATGATTCAGTCAATACTCGAGCCATGCATGCCAATTTTCTGCTCAATCTAGGTAAGACTGCTGAAGCACTGCAGATGTTTCAATCCATTTTTCAGCATACGGCTAATCAACCATCCCCCAAGTTGATTGCGTTGATAATGCAGCACCCCCAAATGCATCGCACAGATGTGGATGCCGATCTGGTGTTTCGTCAGTATTTGTACACTGAGATGGCAATTTCCTACCGGTTGAACAAGGATTATGCCAATGCCCTCAAGTTTGCACGCATTGCTACGTACTACTCCTATCATTATTATCCTGCATGGGAAGAACGTTCCTTAGCCTCATATGCTTTAGATGACTGGGCAGCAGGTGAGGATGCTTATGCCAAAGCCCAGCAGTATAGTGTGACCAAGAGCTTGTTGTTTATGCGCAAGAATCACGTCGAATTTCTTGATAAGTTATGTCGGCAACCTATGTCTAGTCCTGATGTCTGTGCGCATTGGCGCGCACAGCCACATCGTTTTTAATTTTGGAGTTCCAACGGGAGTAAGGTATGCCCATTCATTGGGCTCGACAGCTAAACCTCCATCATCTTTATCATTTTTGGGAAGTGGCTCGGGAAGGACATTTAACCCGGGCTGCCGAGCGACTTCATGTGGCTCCTTCAGCGCTGTCAGTGCAGATTCAGCAACTTGAGGATCAACTGGGGGTTGCGCTTTTCAGTAGACAAGGCAGGCGTTTGCTTCTGACAGAGTCGGGACATTTTGTCCTGCGCTATGCCGATGCCATGTTCTCACTTGGTCAGGAAATGATGAGTCAGTTGCGTGATCTTCCAGGTCAAGAACGGGTGGTACGTATCGGCGCCATGGCGACTCTTTCAAGGAACATGCAGCAAAACTTTCTTCGTCCTCTTTTGCATCATCAAGGTTTTCATGTTGTGCTTGAATCCGGTGGACTTGAGGACCTTTTGCAACGCATTCGGGCTTATCATCTTGATGTGGCGCTGACCAATCGTTGGGTCAGCAGTGATGATGCCCAACTCGTCTGCAAGCCCATTATGACCCAACCGGTTGTACTGGTTGGACCGGCAGATCTCAATCCTGAATCAACCAACCTGGGTGATTTACTGCAAAGCTATCCCTTGATTCTGCCTGGAAGTGAAAGTGATATCAGGCAACATTTCGATCGCTATTGTAGCGAGAAGGGTTATCGGGTTCAGATTCGTTTTGAAGTCGATGATATGGCTATGATGCGTTTGTTAGCGCGTGATTCAGGCTTGCTTGCACTGGTACCCGAAGTTGTGGTTCAGGATGAGTTGCGTTTGGGGGTACTCAGGAGTTGGGCATCGATAGAGGGTGTTGAAGAACATTTCTACGCGGTTCATCTGGTTCGACGTTTTGCGCCATCTGTTCTTGATGTACTTCTTGGTGTGGCTGACTCCATCCTTCCGTGATGTCTTGTTAATGAGCATAGCTTTTCAGAGCATGCTAGGCTCACATTATTCAAATACCTAGGAACTGCTTTATGACACAATCAACGAAATCAGATTCAGTGATGTCCTCGCTGCTCCATCAGTCTCATCCATGTGACGATCCCTGGAACAGTCCGGATGTGCCACTGTATGAGACGACAACTTTTTTATTCGAAAATACCCAGCATGTTCTTGATGTTGTCGAGGGTCGAAGGCCAGGTGCACTCTATACGCGCTATGGGCATAATCCGACACTGAAAGCTCTCGAGCAAAGTCTGGCGCTTCTTGAACATGCTGAGACAGCTTTGGCTTTTGGTTCAGGAATGGCTGCCCTATCAGCACTTTTCATGGCGTATGGCAAAAAAGGTATCCTGGTTCTGGGCGAGACCTATGGAGGTACCCATGAGTTGCTTATGCAACAGCTGTCTTCCATTGGATTCAAGATATTTTTGAGCGCATCAACTCAAGATGACATGTTAGAGCTGATTCAGCCCGGAATGCTGGTCTTTTTCGAATCACCTTCCAATCCGACATTACGCGTTCACCCTCTGAGTGCTATCGCCGAGTCTTGTCATCGTAAGGGGGCACTGGTTGCCATTGATAGTACTTTCGCAACACCAATCAACCAGAATCCTTTGGATCATGGTATTGATTTTGTTGTACACAGTGCCACCAAGTATTTGGGTGGGCATAGCGATATTACCGCTGGGTGCATTATGGGAAGCAGGCAATTACTCCAGTCCATTGATGTCTGGAGAAAAAATCTGGGTTCAGTGCTTGCCCCCTCCATAGCTCATTTATTACAGCGTAGTCTTAAGACTCTAGAGGTGCGGGTTAAGGCTCAGAACCAGACAGCTATGTACTTAGCAGAACAACTTGAAAAACATCCAAAGATTGGCAGGGTGTATTATCCTGGTCTGGCTTCAAACCCAGGATATACTGTGGCGCAGGAGCAAATGCGGGGTTTTGGCGGCATGCTTAGTATTGATGTGCTTGGAGGTTTTAAAGCAGCACAAACAGTGGCCGATCACGTGCGATTGTTTATCCTGGCACCAAGTCTTGGAGGCGTTGAAAGTCTGCTGACGCAGCCGTGTACGACTAGCCACCATGGAATGACCGCCCATGAGCGTATCTTGATAGGTGTCGGTGACGGCATGTTGCGTCTTTCCGTGGGTCTGGAGAGTCCTGAAGACTTATGGGCTGACCTTATGGCTGCGCTGGATCAAATTGTTTAAACCAGGAATGATTAAAATAAATGTTCAAATTGTTATGGGGAAAACTTGGGTGCGTCTGAATCTTTTTACTGATTATTGCCTGCGTACCCTCATGTATTTGGGGATGCATGAAGGCGTAGCTCGTCGATCCGATGTTGCAAAAGCATATGCCATTTCCTATAACCATCTTATGAAAGTCGTTCATTGGCTCTCATCCGCAGGATATGTTGATACCATGCGGGGACGCGGTGGTGGTATTCGCTTAAGTCGACCACCCATCAGTATCTCGATTGGTGAACTTGTTCGTCGCAGCGAGTCAGGATCCTATATGGTGGAGTGTTTTGAGCCCGGTAATCAAAGTTGTCACATTGCACCGGTATGCCAGTTAAAACCTGTACTGCATGAAGCGCAAGAGGCCATGTTGTCTGTGCTTGATCGTTATTCGCTCGCAGATGTGCTCGGGGATCGTCAATCTTTACGCTCCATCCTGATTCCTGTTCTGAGCTGATTCTGGTAATTAGTTGAGCATTGGCTGCAAAGCGCTCGGTTCTGAATTCTCCAGTTGGGGTAGTATGATTTCGCCACCAGCACAAAGCGCTTCTGCAAGTTTTTTATCCGTATGCAAAATATGTCGGGCGAGCCAATCCCGCAGAAACATCATGACATCGATGGAGACCTGATCCTTACCGGCATTACACTGTTGCTGAAAACTGCGTACATCGTCAATAAATCGCTGATGTTCCTGATGATGAGCAGACTCTTTGGGATAACGATTTAACGTCATCAACTGCTCCTCGGTATTGAAATGGTACTGGGTATATGCCACGAGTTGTTCTAAAACATCGTGCAACACTTCTTTACTGTGGCCTGCCAACATGGCGTCATTGAGCCGATTCAGTAAGAAAATAAGCCGCTGGTGTTGCTCATCAATAAGACCTACACCTACCTCGAGAGCAGGTCCCCAACTGATCAGTGCCATCTTCATGCACCTCTTACCCTTGTACACTCCAAGAGTATGCAACAACAGAGCGAAATTTTCGCTCTGTAAATTTGTCTATAAGATTGATCTATTCGAAATGTTGCATTAATCAAACTAAAGAGCGCAAGCCACGCAAATGATGAATGACTTGCCGGCTGATATCTTGAAATGCCCCCTCCAGTAAAATTAACGCATCTTCGTGCTTCTGGGCTTGTTTCAGGGCAACAACCTCGGCTGCGACCCGATGATAGGCCTCATGACTCTGCTTGAGATGATCAAAGGTTTGGTAGCCATGAAAGATTATTTCGCCTTCTTCATCAATCCAGTGTCCAAGAACACAATGATGTGTGCTGCGTGTCGAAGAAGGATCCATGGGTGCCGGTTTATCGGAGGCTACGTAGTTCCTCAGGCTTTCGTACCAGCGCTGATGAATCTCGATGATACGATTGATGCTGAAGGTCGTTCTGGCCTGTATGAATTCCTCCAAGCGAACTTTGACTTCAGCGCTTTCAGTGTGAACCCGCTCTGCAACACTCATGTGCGTACTCCTGATTCAGTCTCAGAATGAGCTTAGTCACCGCGACCGAAAATAACCTTGATCCGGATCATGAACATTGGATCTCACACGTTCAATTAAGTGTGCTTTATGAGAAGTATCTATTGATGGGTTTGTTAGGACCAGCATCGTCATTAGTTTATTGTTATCAGTTTTGAAAATTAAGCGTAAAAGAAAATTTGCCATATTATATCATTAGATATAATATATTTATGAATCAAATTGCCTGAAGTTTAATCCCATGGCCAATAATGAACGATATTTTGGATTCATGCTCAAAGATGTTTCACGTCGCTACGTCAGCCGGTTTGAACATTCCGCTGCTGGTCTGGGTTTGACTTTGCCGCATTGCAAAATTCTGGTGTACCTGTCGCGACATGAAGGGCTTAGTCAGGCTCGCTTGGCTGAATTGACCGACCTTGAACCAATGACGGTTGTTCGTCTTCTTGATGTCATGGAGCGGGACGGGCTTATCGAGCGTCGAAGCTCTACAGAAGATCGCAGACTCAAGAGGGTATTTCTTTGTCCTCAGGCAGAACCGGCTCTTGCTGAAATATGGCGTATTGCAGATTGTACGCGTGCTGAAGCATTCAGCGGATTTACTGAACAAGAGAAAGAGCATTTTTTTCTGATGATGGAGCGGATTCAAAAGAATTTGCAAAATCTTGCCTCTGAATCAAGTTCAGAGTGCTGAGGCTGGAGGCAATATCCATGGATCAAAAATACGATCGGCCTGAGGGCTCATCCACACGCCCGGTGTTGATGTGGGGGGGTGTTCTAGTGGCTGTTATGGCTGCATTGCTGTTTTATCATTTCAGCGGACGATATGAATCAACCGATGATGCTTATGTGCATATGCAGCAAGTTGGCATCAGCAGCAATGTATCCGGACGCATTTTGGATATTGATGTTCGGGAAGAACAAAGTGTCCATGCTGGAGAGGTATTGTTCCATCTGGATCCTGCGCGGTTTGATCTGGCGGTTAAACAGGCACAAGCCAAGGTTGATACTGCCCGATTGCACGTCAATGCATTGCGGGCTGAGTATCTTCAAAACAGAAGTGATGCTGAGCTGGCTGCCATTGAGGTTCAACAGGCAAAAGAGGACTTGGTACGTGAGCGGCACCTTTATACCATTGGTGTGCATCCGCGTCAGGATCTTGATCATGCCAGGGATCGCTTCAAGACTGCTGGTCAAGTATTTTTAAGTGCACAAGCCAAATCGGCGGTAGTATTGGCCAAGCTTGGTGGCAGAGATACGGGACCGGTTGATCAAGTGCCCATGGTGGCGCAGTCTATGGTTGCATTGGCTATGGCCAGACTGGAGCAGTCTTACACCACCATAGTAGCACCAGAGAATGGAGTTCTGGCTCGTGTTGACGAACTCGCACCAGGAGATGCTATTGCGGCCAATGTGCCTGTTTTTGCCTTGATGGTCAGTGCACATCCATGGATTGAAGCAAACTTCAAGGAAGATCAGATGGTTGGTGTGAAAGAGGGTCGTCCTGCGGTGGTGACGATCGATGCTTGTCCTGGAAATAATTTCAAAGCGCATGTTGTATCGATCAGCCCTGGAACAGGAGCACAGTTTTCGGTGTTGCCACCCGAAAACTCAACAGGTAACTGGGTAAAGGTTGTGCAGCGGATTCCTGTACGCATTGAGTTTGACAGACCACCACGCCAATGCGTCCTGAGGGCAGGATTGAGCGTATCCGTTCGCGTTGATACCCAACACAGCAGACCCTGGTGGCCTTTTTAACAGCCTGAAAAGTCATTTAAAAAGGAAGAACCTATGAGCTTGGCGATGAGTCCGTCACAGCATCGATTGATTACCGGGTCGGTTATGCTGGCTTCGATCATGCAGGCATTGGACAATACCATTGCCAATGTTGCATTGCCGCACATTCAGGGCTCTCTGTCCGCAACGGAAGATCAAATGACCTGGGTGCTTACCTCTTATATTATTGCAGCAGCAATCATGACGCCACTGAGTGGCTGGCTAGCTGGACGTTTTGGGCGCAAGCGTATTTTTTTGCTTTCAATTGTTGGCTTTACCCTATCATCCGCTTTCTGTGGTCTTGCCCAATCTCTGTCGCAGATGGTGATGGGTCGGCTGCTGCAGGGATTGTGCGGCGCAGCTCTGATTCCGATGTCACAAGCAGTCTTGCTCGATATCAATCCACCTCGACGCCATGCTCAGGCAATGGCGCTTTGGGTTATGGGTGTAACCATTGGTCCCATCCTGGGTCCTGCTTTGGGAGGGTGGTTGACGCAACAATACAATTGGCGTTGGGTGTTTTATATCAACGTGCCTTTCGGCATTCTTGCCTATTTGGGTGTCCGGGGTTTTATGCGTGAAACTGAAAAAGTGGTTGGTGGATTTGATTGGTTGGGATTCCTGACCTTGAGTTTGGCTGTTGGTTCTTTACAATTGATGTTAGATCGTGGGCCATTACAGGACTGGTTTAGTTCTGTCGAGATCCGAGTGTATGCATTTGTTGCAACGATCAGTTTTTACTTGTTTGTCGTGCATGTTGTGACCACATCACGGATACCATTCGTTCGTCCGGCATTGTTTGCCGATTCCAACTTTTTGACAGGAAATTTATTCATATTTATTGTGGGGGTTGTATTGTTTGCAACCTTGGCATTGCTTCCACCACTTTTGCAAAATGAGCTTGGTTATCCAGTTGTCCTGACCGGGTTGGTGACGGCACCTAGAGGCGTGGGGACATTAATCGCCATGTTCCTTGTGGGTCGGATTGTGGCCCGTGTCGATACGCGTTTGATCATCGCCAGTGGCTTTTTATTGACAACATGGTCCCTGTATGACATGAGCCATTTTTATTTGCAGATGACCCAGGTTCAGGTTGTCTGGTCTGGTCTGATCCAGGGTTTGGGGACAGGGCTCGTCTATGTCCCATTGGCAGCCATCAGTTTTGCGACATTGCCAGGAGTACTGCGTAATGAAGGAACAGCCATTTTCAGTTTGATTCGCAACATTGGCAGCAGCCTTGGCATTTCCACCGTCGAAGCGTTGTTGACCCACAATCAACAAGTATTGCATGAGCGTTTGGCTGCTCAAATCACTCCGTATCACCAAGGCTTGCATGCGTTAAGTCAGGTACAATTACACTCGCTACAAGGATTGGCTGCGCTCAATCACGAAGTGACACATCAAGCCGCCATGCTGGCCTATAACAACGATTTCTGGCTGATGATGTGGTTATCATTACTTGCCGTTCCACTGACATTATTGCTAAAGCGTCCACCATTACAACCGGTTGAGGGACAGGCTCATGTCGTTATGGAATAGTTGGGGCCTCGGGCGTTTGTCCTATCGGTGTCTTATGACGCTGATGATTGTTCTGGGTGGTTGCAGTACGGCTGGCCCGGATTTTAAGAAACCAGTTTGGCAATCGGTTCAGGGTAGTTATCTCGATGTCCATGAAGTTCGACAAGCCAAATCCATCGGTATATCAATACAACAGGCAGTACATCATGAATGGTGGAAGCAACTGGGTTCAAATCAGTTGAATCAGTGGGTTTCGCAGGCGCTTTCGCAGAATCACCGTATGGGTGAGGCCATGGATCATGTGCGAGCCGCTCAAGCCATTCTTGAGGCGGAAGGTGGCGATCAGTTGCCCCGTGTTGACGCCGAAGTGGCAGCAGGACGTTCCAAATATGGTGCCGAGTTCCTGGGACCTTTACCTAAACCGCCAGCTTTCAATTATTTTGCGCTCGGCCTAAACATCCAGTATGACCTTGATCCGAAGGGTGCTATAAAACGGGCTCTAGAGCAACAAGGCGCCCAGGTTGCAACCGAACAACAAAGACTGGCTGCTGTGCGACTGGATCTTGCTGGATCGGTAGTGCGTTTGTCGATCAGGCTGGCCCAACTTAGTGATACCGAGCATGATCTGCTTCGTTTGCAGGATATGCTCAAGCAGAAAAAACTTATGCTGCAACAGGCAAAGGAGGCTGGAGGCATCGCAGAGCATCAACTGGATCAAAGTCTGGAAGATGAGCAGGATATTGCCGTACAAGTGGCAAATGTACAGATGCAGAAGAAACAGACGCGCGCAGACCTAGCGGTTCTGCTGGGCGAGGCGCCGTCTCTCTTGCAACATGAGCGAGTCTCATTGGCTGATTTTCACCTACCCGGAGTTTTACCACTCAGCGTTCCCTCTATGCTTCTGCAGCAGCGTCCCGACATCCAGATGGCCGAGAATCAACTGCATGCCGCAACCGCTGCGCTTGGTGTTGCTGAGGCCAAGCTTTATCCATCGGTGATTCTGACCGCGCAGATGGGACCTCAGGCCACTGATCCAGCCCATCTTTTTGATATGGCAAGTAACAGCTGGGGACTTGGTTCCAGTGTAATTGAACCTATTCTCAATCGGACAAGGCTAAAAGGAGCCCATAAAGCAGCCCAATATCAGCTGGAAGCAAGCTGGGAAGCTTACCGCCAGACGGTGATTGAGTCGTTTGCCCAGGTCAGCAGGGTTTTGGCAGCGTTGCAGCATGACAAGATCGAGCAGAGTGAACGCCAGTACCAGGAATCCCTGATTCTTGGTGAGGTTGAACGTCAGAAAAACGCATTATTGGCCGGAGGAGGGACATCGCTTGAAGTGTTGCAGGCCAATCTAAAGTCCGTCAAG
>JAJZUM010000018.1 GCA_021848605.1 Pseudomonadota bacterium
CTGCTGCAGGCCGCACTCCACAGTCGCGGTGCCGTTGTGCTGCGCTGACGCGCCCACTGTGCCAGCCACTGGAAATGCCGTTCTTCCCGAAAAAAATAGGTCTCGTGGGTCGTCAGGACATCAATCAGCCGCTGCAACTCATTGGGGTCATCACCCTGAGTCACATAGCGGTAGTAGGTGGCATAATCCGGCAAACCCAACTGCCGCAACCGACTGCTCAGTCGTCCAACCACCAGGGTTTTCTTGGCTTCAGTCAGAGCCACTCCGGTGGTGCGATACATCAGTTGCTGAAACAGCTGAAACTCGCGCTCAGAGATGTCATCGGCAAGTTCCGTCAATCAGCATGCTCCCGAACCGAAGAGTCGGCTACAAGTTTGCCCTGCTCACGTGCGGCCAGCAAGGTCGCGATCTCATCAATGGATAACACCCGATCAATATTAAGCACAATCACAAAACCACCATTGATCTTGGCCATACCCTGAATGAAATCCGCACGAATCTTGGCACCAAAAGCAGGAGGCGGCTCAATCTCGGCGACCGGCACTTCCAAGACCTCCGACACGGAGTCCACCACCATACCCATATCATGACGACCCTCTTCATTGGTCATCTCGACAATCACAATACAACTGCGCCGACCAATATTTTGCCGGTCATAACCAAACCGGGCGCCAAGATCGATCACGGGCACTACACTGCCACGCAGATTGATTACCCCACGGATAAAACCGGGCATCAACGGAATTTCCGTCAACTGCCCATACTCAATGATCTCCTTGACATGCAAAATACCTACAGCAAACATCTCCTCATGCATCGAGAAGGTCAGAACCTGAACCGAGTCCATACTCGCCAGATCCCGGGAACCGACCGCTGTGACCGCACCCATGTTCTCGTCTCCCGAATAGGACCTTAGTAGCGCACAAACTCACCTTCATCGGCCGCCGATGCCGCAGCCATCTTGCCTGGCTTGCGCACCGCTGCAGTCCGGGCCGACGCAGCCGCTGGTCGTGCTGAAGAACGAGAAGCATGCTGCCCATCGGTACGGAAGAAGCTGACCAATTGCTGCAGTTGCGTAGATTGCGCCCCAAGCTCCTCGGCCGTTGCTGCCAGTTCTTCCGAGGCCGATGCATTCTGCTGGGTTGCTTTGTTGAGTTGTCCCATGGCACCGTTGATTTGCACAACACCACTGGATTGTTCATCCGACGCGGCCGAGATCTCCTGCACCAGATCAGAAGTCTTTTTGATCGAAGGCACCATGGCATTGAGGAGCGAACCCGCTTTTTCGGCAAGATCCACCGAAGAACCGGCCAGATTGCCAATTTCCTGCGCTGCCACCTGGGATCGTTCTGCCAGTTTACGCACTTCGGCAGCAACAACGGCGAAACCCTTACCGTGTTCTCCGGCACGCGCTGCCTCAATGGCAGCATTTAGCGCCAACAGATTGGTCTGGTAGGCAATATCATCAATGATGCCGATCCGGTCAGCAATCTGCTTCATCGCCGTCACTGTTTCACCGACCGCCTTACCACCTTCCTGAGCTTCAGTGGCAGCCTGAGTCGCCATATTGTTGGTGACCTTGGCATTGTCAGCATTCTGGTTGATCGATGAGGTCATCTGCTCCATGGCCGCTGTTGTTTCCTCAACGGAGGCCGCCTGTTCGGAGGAGGACTGGGACAGTGACTGAGCCGTTGCCGAGACCTGACTGGCCGCATTATTCAGATCCTGGGCCGCCACGTTAATCTGAATCAGCGTTTCCGCCAACTTATCAACGGTCGTATTGATCGCCGTTTTCATCTGATCATAATCACCCTGATAGGCGCGGGTAATCTTCTGGGTCATGTCCCCAGCGGCCATGGCTTCCATGACACGACGTACATCATTGAAGGGTTCAATCACGGCATCGAGCGTACTGTTGACGCCTTCAACAATCCTGCGGAAATCACCACGATGCGCCGTAGCATCGGCCCGTGTTTCCAATTGCCCCGCCAAAGCGGCCTCACTCAGACGGTTGGCATCGACAATCAGTGCCTTGATATTGTCACGAACCTGCTCGACCGTTTCATTGATAAAAGCTTTCTTGCCGGGAAACTTCTCCAGCGGGGCATCCAGATTACCTTCACCAAGTTCTTTGATACAGGCCATCGCCTTCTTCTTCACGGCAATGTGACCAAAAACCATGGTGTTGACACCGCGCGCCATCACACCAAAATCACCCTTGAAGCGCCCTTCATCCATCTTGACGTCGATCTCACCAAGATCATGCTCACGCGACATGGTGTTCATCTCGGCAATAAAAGTCTTCAGATTGGTGCGCAAGGCCTCAATATTGTCGTTGATAAAAGCTTTCTTGCCGGGGAACTTCTCCAGTGGGGCATCCAGATTACCTTCACCAAACTCCTTGATACAGGCCATCGCCTTCTTCTTCACAGCAATGTGGCCAAAAACCATGGTGTTGACACCACGCGCCATGTTGGCGAACTCATTACGAAAGAGCGACTCATCAATACGCACGTCGATGTCGCCCGCATCGTGTTCCCGTGACATACGATTAAGCTCGGCCATCAATTGTTTGAGGGCTTCCTGAACCACCAGCATGGAAGCTAAAACACTGGCACGATCATGTTGATCAACCACCTGGAGACTGAGATCACCTTCTGCTAGCTTACGCGCCATTTGATGCAATTGCGCCGGTTCTGCTCCCAACTGCGCCATCAATCCACGCACCATATTCCAGCCAAAAGCCAGGAGTGCCAGCACGGCCAGTCCGGTCAGAACCATCATCGTGGTCATGATGCTTGCCTGCTGTGCCTGTCCCTGAACAACCTGGGTATTGGCTGAATCACTACTCTGTTTGACCAGTTGGGTGATCACATCGTTTGCGGCCGCATATTGGGCTCCAGCCTGATCAAGCGCCTGACCCATGGATACAACCAGGTCCGTTCGACTGGTTGCTGTGGCGTTAGCCAACTGATCCAGTCGAGACAAGGTGGTATCACTCAACTGATGGTACGAGGAAATAGCCGTTTGAGCCTGACCCCAGGCGTTCTGTTCCTCCGTGCTCAGGCTATTCTGATAAGCTGTCTGCTGATCACCAAGATCCTTCCAGGCATTACGGACACTCTGGGCGGCATTCTGCAACTGACCGGCATCCATACGACCCTGTAGTCCCTGATTGTAAGCACCGACCAGGCCCAAGCGGACCTGCATCAAATCCGCCCGAATCTGGTTCAATCGCTCGATCGAGCCCATCTCATGCTGACCCACCTGGGTAAACGTCCGCTCATCGCTCTGAAACCCATGCAGAGCCATACCTGCCAATGCCAGCATGACTGCCAGCGCCACCCCGATCAGCAGATAGAGTTTGTTGCGCACACTCATCGTTTCCATAATGTACCCCGGCTTTTTGCCCGTTAAACGCCTTTGAAAATTCCCACGCCATTGACGTGTACCGCACCCTTAAAGCTTGAATCCTGAATCAGGCCGGCAAAAGTTCTGCCCCCTGAACTGATGCTGAACTACTTTCCCGCCCGACAATCAACCGCGCCAAAGCCTGGACATCCAGAATCAGCGCCACTTCTCCGGAACCCAAAATCGTTGAGCCACTTAGACAACGCTCATGCCGAAATAACGCGCCCAGCGGTTTGATCACGGTCTGGAACTCACCCAGCAAGCGGTCAACCACCAACCCTGCCCGCCCATTATCGTGACGAATGACCACGACATTACGCCGACGCGGCACTTCCCCTTCAATGGCAAACAGCCGGCGAATATCAATAAGCGGCAAGGCCTCACCGCGCAGATTGAGAAAAGCATCACCGCGCTGGGTCTGATTAAACTCGACACATTCGACCACACTATCAAGGGGAACCACATAGGATGCTGACCCGACGGCGGTCAGGAATCCATCGATAATGGCGAGTGTCAAAGGCAATCGGATGGTAAATATTGAACCATGTCCGACCTTACTGCTGACATCCACCATGCCACGCAGAGCCTGGACATTTTTGCGAACCACATCCATGCCGACACCACGACCGGAGATATTGCTGACCTTGTCGGCCGTACTGAAACCAGGCTCAAAAATCAGATTGATCAGTTCCTTGTCGCTCAATACCTGACCCGGATGCAATAGACCCCGTTCAATGGCTTTAGCCTGGATACGGGCCGGATCGATGCCACGACCATCATCAATCACCTCGATGACGATACTCCCGGAATCATGGCGTGCCGATAGTGACACACTGCCCATTGACGGTTTGCCACTGGCCAGCCGTTCAGCTGCCGGTTCAATGCCGTGGTCAATGGCATTACGAATCAGATGCATAAGTGGATCAGCAATCTTTTCTACCACCGACTTATCCAGTTCGGTATCACCACCACTGACCACCAGATTGATTTCCTTGCCCATTTCCTTGGAAAGATCGCGCACGACACGGTAAAAGCGCCGGAACGTTTCGCCAATCTGTACCATATGCAATTGCAGGGCTGAATCACGAATATCTTCGACCAGACGCCCCAGCAAGGACGTTGCCTCAACCAGGGCAGACTGCCCACTCTGCCGTGCCAGCAAACTTGCCGATGCCCCAGCGATCACCAACTCGCCAACCAGATCAATGAGTTGATCAAGTTTGTCCGCCTTGACCCGAATCAAGCGCGCATCAGCATTGAGCTTTTCCTGTACCAGTTTCTGTTTGCCGACAGCCGCTTCTACCAGTTCCGGCTGGACGAACTGCTGCTGGACAAGAACTTCACCCAGAGGTACGCTCTCGCCATGTTCATCGGTCAATTCTTCCTGACCACGCAGACCCTGGGCTAATTCACCCTGAGTCAGAACACCACTACGCACCAGCATTTCGCCAATACGCATCTGCTCATCCGGCAGGGCGTGCAGCCGTGACACAAAATCATCCAGACGGGCTGGAGGCGGCAGAATGCTCAGCTCACATTCATCACGACAGAACATGAAGACCTTTTCCAAGGCCTCCTTGCCGGACTCAGTGCGAAGAATCATCTCGAAGCCCAGGTAACAGCTTTCCGGGTCAAAGGCATCACACTCAGGCAGAGACTCACTTAAAGTCTGCATATGCAGAACATCACCCAGAGAAGCCAGGTGGCGCAGGAACGCCAATGGTTCCATGCCGCTGCGTAACATGTCCCGACCAAACTGCACCCGAATCAGCCAACCCTCCGACATGGACTCCGGCGCTTCCACATCGAGACGCTGCTCCTGACGCCTGGGGTGTTGTCCCCCCTCGGCTGCTGTTGAAGCTCCATGCGTTGAAGCCCCATGCATAGCTTTCAGGGTCGTCATGACCTCTTCCGCATGCGCATGTTCATCGGCGTCAGCCTGCAATTGACCCGCAGCAACCCGGTTCAGCATGACTTTCAGGCAATCACAGGCCTGCAGCAGTGCCGAAACCAGTTCACTGCTGATGACCTGTTGATGGGTGCGCAGATCATCCAGCAAACTCTCGAGTACATGAGTAAACTGTTCAACATCTCCAAGATTGACGACTCCGGCCCCCCCCCTTGATGGTGTGGGCCGCCCGGAAAATGGCATGGACCGTTTCATCATCATGGTCGCCCGATTCCAGACGCAACAAGCCATCTTCCAGCGTTTCCAGAAGTTCCTGCGCTTCCTGGATGAAAACTGTATAGACCTCATCCATCAGACGCCTCCTGCCGCCGGCAATACCAGCGGGTCTCCAAAAAATGCAGCCAGATTAAGAAACTCAAACGTCTGAACTACAGCATTGGAATGGGCCAACATGAGAAGCTCGTGGCTAAGCCGACGCGCTTCACGCTTGCAGATCATCAAAACCTGCAAACCTGCCGTATCGACATCGTCAACAGCGGACAGGTCCACTTCCACCCGACTGCAACGCCGGACCGAATCAAGCAATTCCTGATAAAGGGCTGGAGCTTCATAGACCGTCAGCCCACCCTGGATACGCAAACGTTCTGCGGTTGTACTGAGGATCTCGCGCGCAACAGCCATCCGGTACCTCCTAACGCAACACCATATTCAAGGTCGCAATCAGGTCATCTGCCGTTACCGGCTTGACCAACCAGCCACTCGCACCAGCGGCCTTGGCTTCCGCCCGCTTCGCCTGCTGAGACTCCGTGGTGAGAAACAGAATGGGCATGAATTTGTAGGCCGTTAACAACCTGACCTTTTTGATCAGCTCGATGCCATTCATCCCCGGCATGTTTAAATCGGTAATCAGCAAATCAATTTTCTTACCCGACTGAAACAGGCGCAGTGCATCTTCGCCACTACGCGCCTGTTCGACAGCAAAGCCTGATTTCATCAAAATATTTGAAACCGACAACAGAATTGTTGCCGAATCATCCACCAGCATGATGGTTTTCATGCACGCCCCCAGCCTCAACCCAATGCTTGTCTCTTGAACCTATGACACGCCCTTGAGAATGTTTCTCATAAGCGTTCACGAATATTCGTTATAGCGTATCAAGCGCCAAAATACAAAGACAAGACTAGGTCATTTGGGAAGAACGTACTTGATCTAGGTCACTTTAATGAATACATTTTCATAAATATTTCAGAAAAATGACGCCAATATTTTGTTTGTCTCAGTCGGTTTTCGGCTGTCCGGTAAAACGGGTCATGACACTGCCACGCCGTACCCGTACCGACAGTCCCTGCGCCGAGGTGGAGTTTTTGCGTGTTGGACTTTGGTAGGTCTGCTGACCTGCGGGTTGGTGGCGTGGTATAAGCTGATGTTTACCCGGACCAATCAGATCCGCACGCCCCATGGATTTCAGGGCTTCGCGCAGTAACGGCCAATTGGCCGGATCATGGTAGCGCAGAAAGGCCTTGTGCAGACGACGCCGTTTGTCGCCCCGAACAATATCAACCCGTTCACTATCGCGCTGAATGCGCTTGAGGGGATTGCGGCCACTGTGATACATCGCCGTTGCGGTTGCCATCGGCGAAGGATAGAACGTCTGCACCTGATCAGCCCTGAAGCCGTTACGTTTGAGCCAAAGCGCCAGGTTCAGCATGTCTTCATCCGAAGTCCCTGGATGGGCAGCAATAAAATAAGGTACCAGATACTGCTCTTTGCCAGCTTCGCGTGAAAAACGCTCAAACATGGCTTTGAAACGATCATACGTTCCCATGCCGGGTTTCATCATTTTGGACAGAGGACCCGCCTCGGTATGCTCAGGGGCGATCTTCAGATACCCGCCAACATGATGCTGCACCAATTCCCGGACATACTCGGGTGAACGCACCGCCAGATCGTAACGCAGGCCGGAACCGATCAAAACTTTCTTGATGCCGGGCAACGCCCGGGCTCGGCGATACAAGTGCACCAACGGCCCATGATCCGTGCCAAGATTTGGGCAAATATCCGGATACACACAACTAGGTTTGCGACAAGCCGCCTCAATCCCGGGATCTTTGCACGCCAATCGGTACATGTTTGCCGTTGGCCCCCCCAGATCCGAGACCACCCCGGTAAAACCAGGTACGGTATCACGCATGGCCTCAATTTCACGAATGATCGAGTCTTCCGATCGATTCTGGATGATCCTGCCTTCATGCTCGGTAATGGAGCAGAAGGTACATCCACCAAAACAACCACGCATGATGTTGACGGAAAAACGAATCATCTCATAAGCAGGAATACGCGCCCCCTGATAGACGGGATGCGGAACACGGGCATAAGGAAGATCAAAGAGGAAATCCATCTCCTCGGTGGTCAGTGGATAAGGGGGTGGATTCAACCAGACCTGTCGATCAGCATGAGCCTGAACCAGTGCCCGCGCATTTCCCGGATTGGTCTCGCGGTGCAATACACGGCTGGCATGCGCATACACCACCGGATCGGAGCGTACAGCCTCGAACGAGGGTAACCTTAACACCGTACTATGGGCCGGATAACGGGGACGTCTTGGCAAGATTCGCACCGCAACCTCAGCTGGTTCCGCCTGGGCAACAGCACAGTTCTTTTCGTTAGCCATGTCTTCAGGCATGATGTAGGGATTGGGCAAAACCTCTGCCCTGAGGCTGGGTACGTCAGCCTCATCAATTGAGGATTGATCCTCAACATGCCAGCCTTCAGGGATATCCGAACAGAGCCATGCAGTACCGCGTACATCGCGAATCAGGTCAATCGGTTCCCCTTGAGCCAAACGATGCGCCACCTCGACCAGGGCTCGCTCCGCATTGCCAAAAAGCAGCAAGTCAGCTTTGGCATCGACCAGAATGGAACGTCGAACCTTGTCTTGCCAGTAGTCATAATGGGCAATCCGTCGCAAAGAAGCCTCTATACCACCCATGATAACAGGTACATCGTTCCAGGCTTCTTTGACACGTTGGGCATAAACAAGACAACTGCGATCCGGGCGCAGACCCGCCTGAGCATGCGGCGAGTAGGCATCATCGGAACGGATTTTCCGGTCTGCCGTATAGCGGTTGATCATTGAATCCATATTGCCTGCAGTGACCCCAAAAAAAAGATTGGGTTTGCCCAGGACTTTGAACGGTTCCGCCGAATGCCAGTCCGGCTGGGCAATAATGCCAACCCGAAATCCTTGCGCCTCCAGCAACCGGCCAATAATAGCCATACCAAAACTTGGATGGTCTACATAAGCATCACCGGTGATCAGAATTACATCACAACTGTCCCAACCAAGCGCATCCATTTCGGTTCGCGACATCGGCAAAAAAGGAGCGGTACCAAAACATTCTGCCCAATAAAGAGGATACCCATTTATGGGCCGTGCTGACTGGGCATCAAACTGCAAGCGGGCCGTTACCGGCATAGTCAATCCCCCAAAAGGATTCAGGCACTTTATTACGTCCGATTTTAACATATCGGACATATGGACGCTGGAAGATATTGCCTAAACGGTCAGGTTGTTTTAGCCTCAAAGTGGGGCATTGCTGTCTGGAACAGCAGCTCTGGGAACACATGGATGAGAACAACAATGATCATGGCCAAGATTCATTACAACTTTTGTTCAACTTGCCCGAATTGGCGAGATGCATATGCCATTTCAATGTTCCCGGATCGGCCATGACCGGACCTGCCGTACCTCGCCCTGCCGCTCCTGCACTTCAAGAAAAGGATGCCACTTCAGCCAACGTTCGTCAGGATTTTCGGCATCGGCTCACGGCCGATGATATCGAGACTATACGTCGCCTGATTTCCCGACGGATGAACTGGTTTGGTTTTGGCGGTCGTCTTGAGCATCATTTTCGTCTGCAGCGCTCGGATGAGTTCCAGCGAACGGTCAGCGAGGGAGGACCCGCTCTGGTCTTTGTGCATGTGTTGATGAATGCGCTCAGTTTTTTTATTCGTCATCCGAACAACAGCGCCGATGACATGCAAATCTGGCTAACCACCCTGATCTTGGTCAGTTCAGCCATCGTAGTGGGCATTTTTACGGCACAGGTCCCTGTCCTGAAACGCAGCTTCAACATCCTCGGCGCCCTGTGTGGTGGACTGATTATTTTTGTGGCGATGACCGCAGCTCAACTTTATGAGAACCTTGATCTGGCCCAGGATGCCACCTACACCGCCATGCTTGGCATGGTGGTCACTGGCCTGGGGATGCGCCTCTTGCTTCCTGCCGTGACCATGGCACTCATTGTTCCCACTCTGATTGCCTTGGGCACAGGTATTGTCACGGAAGCCCGTATTGACTGGTTAAGCATCTGCAGTTACGCCGGTTCTGGAATTACCATCTGCCTTTATTTAGCCTACCGACAGGAGCTGATTGACCGACGCGCCTTTCTGCAGTCCCTGTTGCTAAGTTGGGAGAGCCAGCAGCTTGATGTCGCCAACCGGAAACTTGACCAGTTGTCGAGGCGCGACCCGCTGACCAATCTGGCCAATCGACGCGACTTCAATGAAAGCCTGCACAGCGAATGGGAACGCGCCCGCCGCGACCATACGCCCATTAGCCTGCTTTTTATTGATATCGATCACTTCAAGCTCTATAACGACCATTACGGCCATGCAGCAGGCGATGCATGCCTTGTTCGAGTCAGTCAGGTGCTTGGGGACGCTCTGAAGCGCCCGGGTGACCTTGCTGCCCGCTATGGTGGTGAGGAATTTGTCCTGCTATTGCCGAACACCGATATTCAGGGTGCCCGTCGTGTCGCCGAGCGTCTGATTCGCAAGGTTGACGCCGAGCAGATCGCCCATTTACACTCGCGTACCGCCAATAACATCACCATTAGTATCGGTGTCGCCACCCACATTCCGCAACACGATCACCTGCACGCCCAACATTTGCTGGAATCCGCTGACGCAGCTCTGTATTCAGCCAAAAACCGTGGCCGACACCAGTACCAGGTTGCACCCGTGCACCCATCGACAGTTGCATCAAAATCCTAGATTTCAGACGCAGTAATCTGAACTTGCACCCTGTCTTGCGTGCAATCAAGACCAGAATCGTACCATTTTCTTTTTAACACAACCCAAGATCACACAACTTATCGAATCAGGCATTTTGTTCTTGGAATAGCTGCACCACAAAAGCCCTGGTTTCAGCAGCCCGTGATTTTGGCATTTCCAATTCAAAAGCCATCACAACAGAGACATTGACTAGGTCATTCCAGGGTATGTCATGCTCTTGTTGCAGGAAGATCATCAAACGATCCCAATACAGACGAATCTGGGCGTCATCACATGTTGGAGAAGCCCATACACCGCCATAACCATTATCAAACAACAAAGTGCAACGGAACCACTCCCTGATGATGACCAATCGCAGCACACCGGTTCGCCGCCCCTCCAGAAAACGTCCTAAAGGCAATGTCCTTACACTTTGTCGATCCACCAGAACACGGCAGTCTTCGGGAAGACTGCGCAAGGCCGCATACAAGGGTTCACCTTCCTCGACGCTACGACCTTGCCATGCATCATCCGTTGCCATCAGTAAATGCATATGGCTGCCACTACGCAACATATATACCCAGGGCCGTGGCTCTTGTTCACGCACCAGAATCATGTGCCTTAGAATACGCTCCAGACGACTGCCCAGCTGCCCTGCAACCGAGGCAGGATGGACTTGAAGAATCGACCAATCCACCCGTGCCGATGCTTGTTGGAGCACATCGAGAAGAAAACGAGGGATCAAGTCCGCTCCTTCGTAGCCCAGAACCTGTATTTCCTGCCAGCTGTTGCGTACGACCAGATCAATCCGTTCCAGATAATTATGCTGACGGGGCCCATAGGAAAGGGGGTCGGCATCATGAGCCACGCGTTCGAGCCCCTGCTTGTGAAGGCGCTCATCAGCAATCCGCTGCTGCTGCAAAACCACGGCAACATGTGTCCATTGTGCTGGCAACGCCAATTGTTGATCTTCGGGAGGATGACGCTGTAATGCTGGCGCATCACGCAAGCGATAAAGAAGAAGTTGCAGTGCATTGCGACTAAGCACTGACGGTTGTAAATGCCAGCGAGAGCTCGCATCAGCAACCGAATTCACCAAAGCCCAGACGACAACTTCCATGAGGGAATAACCCCGGAACAGAACAGCACGCTGTTGCGTTGACTCAACAATGTCCCATGACATCAGTGATGCATCAGCCACCAGATGAACGTCATCCAGACGGCGATTGCCCAGTTGCAGACCATGCAATAATGGAATCTTTCCAGGTGCTTCAGCATAAACTACCGCCAACCGACGTCGCAACAAGGTTAGATCATTCTGTTGCTCAGGACTCAGGGCAACACCCTGCCGTTGGGCATAATCGTCGAGCACAGACCAGGCATGATGCAATTCCATGGTCAGTCGCTGCTGAACATCGAGCAAGGTGCGCAGTTCCCAACTGGAGCGACGGTCAAGATGCCGCAGTTTTTCTGCATCCCAACCCCAGGCATCGGTCATTCGTTGCAACAAACTTCGCCGCCAACTGCGGGATGAACCTGGCCGGCTCAACGACTCACCGGTCTTTAAATAAAAACATTGCCGGGCAAGTTCAAGCCGGGCCGATTCAGACCGTTGCTCCAGATAAGTTGCGACCCGTTCATACAGCACCACGTAGGGATCCAGGATATCCGCATCGACCGTACCCGCAAATACAGCTTGCTTGAAGTCCATGCTCAACAGCCGTATATCGGGATGACTCGAGGCATAGACTTCTGCCAGCAACATTTTGAGAATGGACTTGAACGGAGAATCAATACCCTTGAACAACTGCCAACTGCCTGCCCCAACAAACTCTTGTAAAGGGACAGGTAAGACCGCCCCCAGATCAAGTACCGTTCGAGCCATGACATGTCGGCGCCCAAGCAGCATTTGGGTAAAATCCTGATACCTTGTTTCCTCCTCGACCGGAACAATCCACCATAACGGATAAAGCCCGGCCAACAACAAGGAACTGCGGTAGAACTCGTCCAGCAAAAGCTGATGCTGGGTTGCACCACAGTCCTCGTGACTGAGATGCTCACTGTGGCCACTGCGAAATAATTCTGGCTGCACCAGAAAAAACGTCGCCTGAATGGCCTGGGTCGCCGCATAGGCGCTAATCCGGTCAAGCTTGTTGCGCAAGAGTGCCAATTGCTCAGGATTCAAACCTTCACGTATACAGACCCAAAAATCCAAGTCCGAATCTGAGCTTTGGGCAACGGTTCCACAACTCCCCATCAGGAACAGGGAATGAATATCAGCTTGGAGATGGCTTTTTTGCCACTTCAGACTGAGCGAAAACGCCTTCAGCTCATGGAGACCCTGCGGATGTGGAATAAAATCGCTAATACGACATGGACAATCTTTACCCACATAGCCCGGCAAAAGAGGATGATTCATATCAAGCAGCAAGGCGACAACGTCCATGAAAAAACGCTGCCGGTCCGTGGTTTGGCTCTGCCAACGTTGCAAACGAACGGCATGCAAGGCGCGATAACGATCCACCAGACGAACCAGGTTCTTACGGTCAACACCTTCGGCCGAATAGGGCGAAAAAAATTGCAGCATCGCATGATCTTGGGGCAGCATACGGATTGGTCACCTCATATGACCTTTTTTATCCATGAGCCTTTCATTATAGTCATTCCGGCTACAAAGGGCATGATGCTATGATGCTGGACATGATTCCTACAGGATGTTTTCTCATGCCAAGCACTATTGAAACGATGGTTTCTCTTCATACCGATCATATCCTGCAACAGCTCTCGGCGGCTGCCTTGCAGGACAACCTGACTCAGGAACTGACGTTTCTGCTCCAGGAAATCAGCCCCTATACCCTAAAGGATCTTCTGGATCAGAAAGCACTGGCCCTGTTGATCAAGAAGCACATCCTGGAACGACCATTGAGCGACGGAATCCGACAAGAAGTTCGCGCCACCATCCATTCCATCATCCATTTGCCAGAACTTGCCCAACTGACCGCGGGCGACTGCATGGACACTTCGGACATTGTCAAAGTCATTGACTACGTTCTGGAACAACGGGCGTTAAGAGCCAAAGTGGTTCACCAGGTTCTCTCCAATCCAGTCTATAGCGACGTGCTTTCTGATTTGCTTTATGTCAGCATTAAGGATTATCTGTTGCAGGAAAATATTCTGACTAAAAAGGTCCCCGGCGTCGCTTCCTTAATGAAGATCGGCAAAGGCGTCGTGGAAAAAATGGGCAACCTCGAAGAAAACTTTGAAAAGGCCATTAAGAACTATATTCGCAAGAACATTGCCAGCACAATAGCCCTAAGCGAACAACTCATACTGAAAGCCTTTGATGGTCCAGGCATTCGCAATGCCTTGCTGGATTTCTGGGAGCAGAGCAAATCGGTTTCTTTCGCCGATGCAGGGGGTTACGTACAAGATCTGCATATCAGCCAGGGTGAAGAAATCAGCAACCTTATCTGGAACCATCTGCGCGTCCTGCCTCAGGTTCAGGCCGGCGTAGAACAACTGATCCTGCTTTTTATGGAGCGTCACAGCCTGCGCCGCGTAGGTGAGCTCCTCAACGATTTCGAACTGGATTTGCATGCACTGGTTCTGGATCTGGTACAGATTATTCGTCCGGGGATTGACCAGCTGGTACAGGATGGATTCATCCGCCAACGCATTCATGCCCACTTGACTGAATTTTACAACAGCCCAGCCGCTAAAAGTCTTCTTGGAGGCTAAGCCATGACCCTGGACACTCGTCTTTCCGACTTGCGCAAAGACTATACCCGTCAAGAACTCAACGAAGACCAGTGTCCAAACGACCCGATGATATTGCTTGTCCGCTGGCTTGACGAAGCCATTAAGGCCAATGTTGCTGAACCCTCCGCCATGACGCTGGCAACGGTTTCCTCTGAGGGTCGCCCAGCAGCCCGAATCGTACTCTGTAAGGGCATTGAGGGCGGAAAGATCCAGTTTTATAGCAATTATTTGAGTCGTAAAGGGCAGCATCTTGAGCATAACCCCTATGCAGCGCTGACGTTTTTCTGGCCGGAACTGGAACGTCAGATTCGAATTGAAGGCAGTGCCACTCGTCTTAGCGAAGAAGAATCCGATGCCTACTTCAGCTCCCGCCCCTACACCAGCCGTATTGGTGCGTGGGCATCAGAACAAAGCCAACCCCTGAGCAGCAAAACTGCTCTGGTGGCCAAAGCAAGCGCCTTCGCCGTCCGCTTCCCTCTTCAGGTACCTCGCCCTTCACACTGGGGCGGCTATGGCCTCAAACCGGATCGTCTCGAATTCTGGCAGGGTCGCCCAAGCCGCTTGCATGATCGTATCGAATACCTGCTGCAACCCAACCAGGATTGGTGCAAAGTCCGCCTTAATCCCTGAATACATCACCGTAGAGTTTGATGACATCATTGGCTGACTGATAATTTTTGACTACACTGGAAGTCACTGTATTGTGATCATGGCCATGACTGCTGAATCTGACGATGATTTGCTCTTCATAACCGACCTTCCTGAGGCCAATAGTTCTGCCGCGCTGCCGTCGTGGCAGATCCTTGTGGTTGATGATGACCCGGAAGTACATCAGGTCACCCGGCTGGTTCTCAAGCGAGCCGTCATTTTGGGGCGCAGCCTTGAACTGGTTGATGCCTATTCCCTTGAAGAGAGCAAGAACATCCTGCGCAAGGGACACAACTTTGCCGTGATCCTTCTTGATGTGGTCATGGAAACGCCTGATGCCGGCCTGCAGTTGATCAGTTTCATTCGTGATGAACTGCACATGGATACAACACGAATCATTTTACGTACCGGACAACCTGGATATGCGCCCGAACTTGATGTCTTTGCCCGCTATGACATCAATGATTACCATGCCAAGACCGAGCTTACCCATGCCCGGCTAATTACTGCCATGACCTCGGCGTTACGCGCTTATCAGCAGATCCAGGAAAATATGGAAAGCCGGGATCTGGTAGCTCGCATTGCCCATGTCTCGGCCCTACTCAGCGAACATCATGCCCTTGTCGATATGGCAACCCGGACACTGCTCTGCCTGGTCGACATTTTTCAAACCACAGTCAGTGGTCTCTTTGCGACACAGACCATGAGCGTGGGTGCAGAACATGATCTCTCTACTTCCGAGGAACTTTCTCCTGAGTCGGGTACTGAAGCAAAGGAACTGGATTTACACGTCATTGCCGCAACGGGACGATTTGGTCCCTCCTTGCAACAAAATATCGACCAACTCGCTCAATCAGACCGAGAACTGCTGCAACGTAGCTTGCGCGAGGCGCGGAGCTTGATTGATGGCAATAAGGCCGTTGTCTATATCTATGGAGATTTCAGCATTGCCGTTGTCCTGGTTGAATTCATGGACCCCATTGAACCCATTCAATGGCAGGCGCTTGAACTCTTTTCGGCTAATCTGGGATCTGCATATGCCAGTGCCCGTATTTTTGAAAAACTGCGTGTTACTTCGGACGAGGATCTTCTGACCCACTTGTCCAATCGCAGGCGTTTTATACGCCTCATTGACGAAATGATTGTCAGTGGCGTCGAACACTATTGCCTGGCGCTTATTGATATTAACCATTTTGCCGACCTGAATGATGGCCTTGGACAGGATGTCGGCGATGGTCTGCTCAAAGCTGTTGCCAAACGTCTTAAAGAGGGTATGCCTGATTGCAAGGTCGCCCGGGTTGGTGGTGATGTTTTTGCCGTTGCCGGTCCTGACACTGACGTAAACTATGTTGAACTGGCTGAATTATTCAAGATGCCCTTCAAGGTCGAAGACAACCTCATCCCTCTGACGGTAACCCTTGGTCTGTGCCGGTTTGAAGATACTGAAAATAGTGGTATTGATCTGCTCAAATCCACCAATATTGCCCTCAACCGTGCCAAAAAGAGCATGGTTGTGCATTTTGAATACTTTAAGCCGGATATGGCTGAAAATACCCGCTGGCGTTTGCAGGTCATTCGTGAGCTGCGACGAGACTTCGACCTGCGCAAGCTGGATGTATGGTTCCAGCCCCAGATCAACCTATCCAACGGAGAAGTACATGGCATGGAAGCACTGGTCCGATGGCCTGATACCAAGGGTGGATTTGTGCATCCCCCGGGTGTCTTTATTCCGCTGGCAGAATACTCGGGATTGATTGTCGATATCGGACGCTGGGTCCTGGAAAAATCTGCTGACACCCTTATTATGTTGCAAAACGAGGGTATCTCGCCAGGTCGCGTTGCCGTCAACGTCAGCATGCCACAGTTCCGCTCCGCCCATTTTGTCGATGAGGTCGAAGCCCTGATACAGCGCACTGGCGTTGACCCCAACAGTATTGAACTGGAAATCACCGAAAGCATCGCCATGGATGAACCCAAGGTTGTGCAACAAAGCTTTCACCGTTTGAAAGATATCGGAACCCGCATTGCTATTGATGATTTTGGTACGGGATATTCCTCCATGGGCCATTTGCGCGCTCTGCCGATTGATGCCATCAAGGTCGACCAAATGTTCGTCAAAGAAATCGCCCAAGGTAAAGGTGGTATGTTTGTCGAAACGATCATTGCGCTGAGCAAACGTCTTGGCGTTGAAACCATCGCCGAGGGCGTTGAGACTGAAGAACAGGTTTTTTTCCTGCGTAACCTGGGTTGCAACGATGCCCAAGGCTGGTTTTACGCCAAAGCCATGCCCATTGATGAACTCCGGCAATGGCTGATCAATCATAAAAAAAAACTGGCTCACTGATACGGGTACGGGGATCATGTTAGTATCAGGTTTTGATGAACTATTTTGCGCGCATTTATGAACAACACAGACTCATCGGGCCCATCCCCCCAACAATGCATTAACTGGTTTCGCAACTCGGCTCCCTACATTAATGCGCACCGGGGCAAAACTTTTGTCCTCATGTTTGGTGGGGAGGCAGTTCAGCACAGTAGCTTCCATCATACCGTCCATGATGTAGCTCTGTTGCATGCTTTAGGGATTCGCTTGATCCTGATTCATGGCGCCCGACCACAGATTGATGCCAAACTTGAACTGCAGGGCGTTCACACCAGTATGCTAGGAGGTATTCGGCTGACCCAACGTCAGGCTCTTGGACCAGTACTTGATGCCGTTGGCTCAGTTCGACTCTTGATTGAAGCCCAGCTTTCCATGGGATTGGCTAATTCACCCATGTACGGTGCCCGTATTGATGTCGTTTCAGGTAATTTCATTACAGCGCGTCCCTATGGCGTTCGAAATGGTGTTGATTATGGCCTTACCGGTGAAGTGCGCTCCGTGGACACTGCCGCACTGCGTCATCAGCTTGACCATCATCATGTCGCCCTGCTTGGACCTGTTGGATATTCTCCATCCGGAGAAGTTTTCAACCTTGTCGCTGAAGATGTTGCCGTCCATGTTGCTGAAGCCGTGCAAGCTGACAAACTGATCTTTCTGACCACATCACAAGGAATCGAAGAAAACCAGCACATCCTGCGTGAAATGATTCCTAATGAGGTCGATCAGTATTTGCGCGGTAAAGAACTTGACAGTGAACTGCTGCGTTATCTGGATGCGGCACGACGTGCCTGTCGGGGTGGTGTGCGTCGTATACACCTGGTATCGTATCTGGAAGACGGTGCATTGTTGCAAGAACTGTTTACCCGCGATGGCTCAGGCACCTTGATTACCCAGGATCCCTACGAAGAAATACGCCAGGCTAGTATTGAAGACATCGGTGGGTTGCTTGAACTGCTGCGCCCCCTCGAAGAAGAGGGTATTCTGGTACGCCGTTCCCGAGAAAAGCTCGAACAGGAAATAGCGCATTTTGCCGTCATTGAACGCGATGGCATGATTGTCGGCTGTGGAGCACTGTATCCTCTGCCAGATGAAGATGACTCATGCACGAGCGCCGAAATCGCCGGCCTCGCTGTACATCCGAGTTATCGACGTTCGCAGAGAGGCAGTGAATTACTTGAATTTCTTGAAAAAAAGGCAGTAAGCCGGAGTATTCGCAAACTTTTCGTACTTACCACCCGGACAGCTCACTGGTTCCTGGAGCACGGGTTTGAAGCCGTCGGCATTGAACAACTGCCCAAATCCCGTGCTGCACTCTACAATTTCCAACGCAATTCGCTGGTATTTTGCAAGGAAATCTAGACTTTTCAGTCCTGATGCCCGGATTCCCAGAGTTTCTGCACATCGACCGGCAGGGATACCCCAAGATACTGAGGTTCCTTTAACCTTCGCAACAAACCGCGTACCGAATAGTAAGGGGCATCAAACTGAACCAAGTTATCGATCCAGCGTGGAATCCAGCCACCCGGATCGGCATAACTCACCAGTTCAAGATGCATGGAACCATCGTTACCCGGGGTAAAAATCCAGTCCATTTCTTCGTTGATCATGCGCACATAATGTGGCTGTTCCGGCATGTAATCCTTTTCTTCCCAGGTACGAATCACCACGGCTTTACGTTGCTCATCCCGAAATGCTTCGCCATGAATGATGGTATCACGGTCACTAATCCCATAGGGCGCATCATGAATAATGTAGATTTCATAGGCTGTATTGGAAATTCGATGCAGCATGCGGGTCTCACCACAACGGTAAATCCAGTCGCAGTAATGATCAAAATCAAGAAATACCGCCCCAATGGTCATGGGTGATGCCTGAAAATCCGCTTCAATTAAGAAACTTTTTAGACGCTTACCTGGGTCCTGACGCAAATAGGCCTGAATGTGATGCAAATGATCACGTTTAACCAAGTGCCAGCCAGCAGCTCTTATGGCATCCTCTTTGACATCATCGGCACAAGCTATTTGCCCGAACAACGCCAGCAACAAAACAACGCCCAAACATTTCAATCCCTGACGCATCACGACACTCCCCAAACACGATCAAAAAATCAGGTTGATTAGACTAGCAGATTCCGTGCAAGTTTACATCTGTGCACTACTCCTTTCCAAAAACACTTGAGCATCAGGGAAAGGACGAACTAACCTTAGGCATCATAGGAACCGCTCTATCTGCTGGATTAGACATGTACCCATGGCCGAACACCTTGCACAGCTTTATTCCACGTTCTTTGGCCCGACGCGCCGCGTTGATGGCATTCTTGTCCATGGGGTTGGGATTTATCGTTTTCGGTTGGACTCTCTATCACAAGGAACAGGAATTGAGTGTCGCTGGTGCCCAAAAGCTGGCCTTCTTGGTTATGAACAATTTTGCGACGGCAAGTTCCCCATCGATTGAAACCGATGATCTGGGAACCTTGCATAGCCTGATGGCACAAACTGCCAATTTTGACCAGGTTCTGGACATTACTGTCACAGATAATCAAGGGCGCATCCTTGCCCACGTCACCCATCTTCACGGTCTAGCACCCGAGTTTGTTAAAGATCAATCGAGCATGACAATTCCGACAGGCAGCACCAACAATACAGCCTCGCTGCAGCAAAACGGCATTCTGATTCTTTGGCACGCCATTGCCGATCAGGGCTGGGTCGCCATGAAGTTTGATACCCGAACCCAAGCCAGTATTTATCTGCACTCCTTGCGCAGTCAGCTTTGGCTGGCCTTCCTGCTGGCCGGTCTCACCTCGCTCTATTTCTGGATGCAATTGGCAAAGCCCCTGCGACAATTGCAACGCCTCGTCGATTTTGCCCAGAACCTTGATGTCTATCAGGGACAAGCCCAGATTCATCTGGACGCTAGCACCTTGGAAATCCAGCACCTCAATGCCGCCCTGAATCACTCGGCAACGCGCCTTTTTCAACAAAGCCAGAGAATCCTGCGTTCTGAGGCCCAGTATCGGCAAGTCGTGCATGCAGTACGTGAAGTCATTTTTCAGACCGACACCCATGGGCACTGGACTTTTCTGAATCCAGCCTGGGAGGAAGTCACCGGCTACCCCGTTGAGTCAACCCTGAACCACCATTACATCGAACATATTGTCCAGGAAGATCGGCCGACTTTGCGCCAGTTACTCAGACGCATGCGGCACCAGGAAGCCGATCATGTTCACGCTGAAGTACGATTTCAGTCAGCATGGGGGGATATTCGCTGGCTGGATGTCTGGGTCACCATTCAATATAACGAGGCTGGCTGGGTTTTGGGGGCCACGGGGACCCTGAACGACGTCTCTGCACGTAAACATGTTGAATCCGAACTGATTCGGGCTCGAGACCAGGCTGAAGCCGCCACCCATGCCAAATCTGAGTTTCTGGCAACCATGTCTCATGAGATTCGTACACCCATGAACGGTATTCTCGGCATGGCACAATTACTGATTGAGACTCCGCTCAACGAAGAGCAGAACGACTATGCCAAAACAATCTATCAGTCCGGTCAAAGCCTGCTCACGATTATCAATGACATTCTTGATTTCTCCAAGATTGAAGCTGGCAAGCTAACCATTGAACTTGCTCCCTTTGATCTGCTGGATGCTCTTGAAGAGGTTTCTGAACTGATGCTGGCACCCATCCAGCAAAAACGCCTGGAACTCTTTCTGCGCTTTGATCCCAACTGTCCTCGCCTACTCGTCGGAGATGCAGGCAGGATACGCCAGATCGTACTCAATTATTTGAGCAATGCGGTCAAGTTTACCGAGCGAGGCCATATTCTGATCGATATCAGTGCGATGGAAGTCCTCGATGCTTCAGCGCGCATCCGGATCAGCGTCAACGACTCTGGCATGGGCATCCCTCCTGATCGAGCCAGTGTCCTTTTCCAGCGATTCAGTCAAGCTTTCAGCAGTGGTACCCAACGCTTTGGCGGCACAGGTCTTGGCCTTGCCATTTGCAAGGCACTTGCCGAGATGATGGGTGGGCACGTTGGGGTGAATAGCGAATTCGGGCAAGGTTCCTCGTTCTGGGTCGAACTGCCACTCGATCGACAAACCAACATGCTTGCCCCTCCTGTAGTCTCGCTGGGAGATCAGCGCATTCTGGTTGCCGTACCGCAACCTCTACAACGCAAGATTCTCTGCGAAATCCTGACGGCTCAAGGGGCCTTGATTCAGGAGGCCGACTCCGCCAAACAGGCCATTGGGCAACTGAATGCAGCCGTACAACGTGGAATTCCTTTTCATCTTTGTATCTGTGACTATCAGCTTGCCGACATCAACGGCCTGACCTTGACCCGGTTTATGCGAAGTGATCGAAGCTTAAGTCAAACCCCATCACTACTGTTGCTGCCTCCCGTCATGCGTGCAGAACAAAGCCGTTTGCGCGAGGCGGGCATTGAAACGGTTTTATCTTCGCCACTTCATCTCGACGCACTGCAGCGGTCCCTGCAACGCATATTGAGCCCAAGCACACCAGCTTCCCCTCATCACGATATGAATTCTGCTGAAACGCGCCCATCATGGGGACAAGATCGCCGGGTTTTGCTTGCCGAGGACAACATTGTGAATCAAAAAGTAGCCAGCAAAATGCTGGAAAAGTTTGGTATTGAGGTGCATCTTGCCAATAATGGCCTAGAAGCAATCAAACAGTTCCTGCAAAATCGCTATGACCTCATTTTCATGGACTGCCAGATGCCTGATCTCGATGGTTTGGCTGCCACTCGTGAAATTCGTCGACTACAGCAATTAGCGCCAAGTGCCCAGGCTGTGCCGATTGTGGCACTGACGGCCAACATTATGGAAGGTGAACGCGAACGCTGCATTGAAGCTGGCATGAACGAATTTCTGAGCAAGCCGCTAAACCTGGAAGCACTGGAACAAATTCTGGTGCGTTTCTTGCCAAATAGGATTAACGATTAAAAATCATCGTGGAAATGCTGTTTCATGGCGCCTTAAAGATCAACTTTAGGCGTATAATGACGCTTTTGACCTGTTGGAGAACCTTGCACGCATGCGTCGTAAAGCCATTGTCCTGCTCTCCGGTGGACTTGATTCGATGTTGGCGGCACGCCTGATGCAAGATCAGGGGATTGATGTGGAGGGCGTGAACTTCTACACAGGTTTTTGCATCGAAAATCATACCCAGGCTATCCGTGGCCAGAATCGGGGACGAAGACATCAGGCACTCTGGGTTGCAGACAGACTAGGAATCCCACTCCATATCGTTGACATCAGTGAAGCGTACAAGAAAATTTTGCTTGAGCCTCGCTATGGATATGGCACAGCCCTGAATCCATGTCTTGATTGCAAAATTTTCATGGTGCAGCAAGCCGCTCTGTTCCTGGAAAAAGCAGACACCGTTGCTCAAGAGCAAGCGGCTGATTTTATCGTAACGGGCGAGGTCATCGGCCAACGAATGAAATCGCAGCTGAAACGCACCATGCCGATCATCGCCCGAGAATCCGGAGTCCATGATCGACTTCTGAGACCTCTTTGTGCTCAGCTGCTTGAACCAACCCTACCCGAACGTTTAGGCTGGGTTGACCGAAATAAGCTTTATGGCTTCAATGGACGCTCGCGTCAACCACAGATTGAATTGGCCCGATCCCTTGGATTGGAAGAATGGGCCCAGCCCGCTGGGGGCTGTTGTTTTCTCACTGATCCACACTATGCACGCAAACTATCAGATTTATGGCAAAGCCGGGGACAACGCGACTACAGTCTTGATGATGCCCTTTTGCTCAAAGTTGGCAGGCATCTACGCCCACGCCCTCACTTCAAAATGATTATCCCACGTGAAGAAGGTGAAAATCGTTTTCTCGAAGGCTTTCGTCACCGATTTCTTTCACTGCAAAGTCTTGAGCACCCTGGCCCATTAGCACTGGTCGATGGAGCGTTGAATCCGGAGGATCAATACCTTGCCGCCCGTATTCTGGCTCGGTATTCCCAAGGCCGAAACGAAAACACGCTCCGAGTTGGCTTTTTTGATACGAAAAAATCGCTTGCCCTCACTCTGGATGTGATACCTTTGCCAGCGAACGAAGTCGAGGAGTCTTGGCATGTGGGACGCTGAGATGATTGATGCCCGGGGATTGCTTTGCCCTTTGCCACTGCTACGATTGCAGCAAGTGGTTCGCGTTCGTCAGGCAGGTTGCAAACTCTGGTTACAGTCGACGGACCCTGCTACACCGGAAGATGTTGTGCGCTGGTGTCGAGTGAACAGGCATCGTGTTGCGCACTACGAATTGCGTGAAGGCGTTCACCATGTGCTTGTTGAAGTCGGTGCACGCTAATTGCTGTTTTTTGGTGCATTAATTTATTTAATGCACTTTTTTGGTGCTTTTTTTATGCTCTGGAGGCAGGCATAAATTTTTAAGGCACTGAAAAATAGGAGAACCAGTTCTGTTTATCGGAAATGGTATATAAATTGCCTTCTCGCCACTGGGCGGTGCATTCGAGGGAAGACCTCAAGGCCTGGTTGTTTTATTCATGTACGTCACGGTACTGGTTTGGAGGACCGATATGTCGAACAAGACTTTAGATCTGATTAAGCAAAATGAAGCTAAGTGGGTAGATTTTCGTTTCACGGACACCCGTGGCAAGGAACAGCACGTCTCGTACCCCGCTGCCACCGTCGATGCTGAAACGTTCGTAACCGGCAAGATGTTTGACGGCTCATCCATCTCCGGCTGGAAGGGCATTGAAGCCTCAGATATGATTCTGCTGCCCGAAGCAGATTCCGCGTTTATTGACCCCTTCTTTGAGGAGCCCACGGTTGTTGTCCGTTGTGACATCATTGAACCCTCAACCATGCAGGGTTATGAACGTGATCCCCGTTCACTGGCCAAGCGTGCTGAAGCCTACCTGAAATCCACCGGTATCGCTGACACCGCCTATTTTGGACCCGAACCCGAGTTCTTCGTTTTTGATGAAGTGAAATTCTCCATTGACATGAGTGGCGCCCGACACACCATTTATGCTGAAGAAGCTGCCTGGTCAACGGATCGCGACTATGAAAGTGGCAATACTGGCCATCGCCCCCGCGTCAAGGGTGGCTACTTCCCGGTTCCTCCGGTTGACTCAGCCCAGGATCTGCGCGTTGCCATGTGTAATGCCATCGAATCCATGATGGGCCCGGGACGTCTGGAAGTACAGCATCATGAAGTTGCTTCCTGTCAGAGTGAAATCGGTGTCTCCTTCAACACATTGGTCAAGAAAGCGGACGAAGTGCAGATCCTCAAGTATGCCGTTTGGAACACAGCGCATGCCTTTGGCAAAACAGCTACCTTTATGCCCAAGCCCATTGTTGGCGACAACGGCTCAGGCATGCATGTTCATCAATCCCTATCCAAAGGCGGCGTGAACCTGTTTGCTGGTGATCAGTACGGTGGGCTTTCTGAACTGGCTCTGTACTACATTGGCGGCATCATCAAGCATGCCCGTGCCCTGAATGCGATCACCAACCCGCTGACCAACAGTTACAAGCGTTTGGTACCCCATTTTGAGGCACCCATTATGCTGGCCTATTCGGCACGCAACCGCTCTGCCTCCATCCGCATCCCCTACGTTGCCAACCCCAAGGGACGCCGCATCGAAACCCGCTTCCCCGATCCTGGTGCAAATCCCTACCTGGCTTTCGCAGCACTGATGATGGCTGGACTGGATGGCATTCAGAACAAGATTCATCCTGGCGATGCCATGGACAAGAATCTCTATGATCTGCCACCTGAAGAAGAAGCCAAGGTACCAACGGTTGCTCATAGCCTGGAAATGGCCTTGGAAGCACTGCAAAATGACCATGAATTCCTGCTAAAGGGTGGCGTTTTCACCAAGGAATTCCTGGACTCCTATATTGAACTGAAGATGGAAGAAGTACGGCGTTTGAACACGACCACGCACCCGGTCGAGTTTGAAATGTACTACAGCCTCTAAAGCTGGAATACGACTGGGCTGTTGTTTCAACATCAGCCCAGTCAGTTCATCTCGCTTTATCGCAAACTAACCACGCGCCAGTTTCTTTGCTTCGCCTCTTCAGCAAGCCGGGCATCTGGATCCACGGCGACAGCTTCATCTGCCCAGAGCAGCAAGGGCAGGTCGTTGTGCGAATCTGAATAAAAAATGCTGGGCAGGGAACCAAGACCCTGGCTCAACTTCCACTGCTCAACCCGCTTGATCTTGCCCTCACGAAAGCAGGGAATACCCGCTACTTTACCCGTAAAGAGGCCTTCTCGTTTTTCACCTTCGGTGGCAATAAGATGCGAAACACCTAAACGATCGGCAATGGGTTGGGTAATAAAGTGATTGGTGGCGGTAACAATGACGCGAATATCGTCTTCATGCTGCTTGAGCAAAGCCTCTGCCTTAGGCAGAATCATGGCTTCAATCACTTCACGCACATAGGTTTGCTGGAGTTTCTTCAACTCGGCACTTGATCGACCAACCAAGGGCCGGAGCACAAACTCGCTGTAGGCCATGATATCCAGTGTGCCCTGTTGATAGTCGCGGTAAAATGCATCATTCTGCTGCCGATGAACCTTGGCATCGACCCAACCAATTTCAGCAAGATAATCGCCAAAAGCATGATCTGAGTCTCCAGCCAACAACGTATTATCCAAATCAAAAAGCGCCAACACAATACATACCCTTAATGACCCGCGGGCAGCTATACTAGCATAAAGAGCAACGACTTCCGTATCAACAGGCGCCAAAGGCGCTTTCGGAAGCACAGAGTGAAGAGAATGAGACGCCATCCAATGCAACAGGGCTCAGACGATATTGATGCCGAAGGATTTCGGCCAAATGTGGGTATTATTGTATCGAGTCCACGCGGAGAGGTTTTATGGGCCCGACGCTGTGGCCACGATGCCTGGCAATTTCCGCAAGGCGGAATTTCCCGGGGCGAAAGCCCAGAAGAAGCCATGCTTCGTGAACTGGGTGAAGAAGTTGGACTTAAAGAA
>JAJZUM010000186.1 GCA_021848605.1 Pseudomonadota bacterium
ACCTTGACTCCAAGCAGGCATTCGGCAAAGGCATCGACCAGCATCTGGTGGTATTTAGCCCCACCTCGGACCAGGGTGCGTGCTACACCGGTTCGCTGGGAGTATTCCAGCACCATATGGATGTTGGGATATCCCAGGCGACGCTTGAGCCTGACTCCTTCGAACTCCAGATGCAGCATGGCCAGATCTTTGACATGGACCGTCAACAGATACAGCCCCGGGCTACGCTCCAGTGCATAGGCGACACAGCCATCACCGCACTGCAGTTCCTTCTGATAAAACGCCGATATGAATCCCTGCAATTTGGCCATGGCCGGGTCGGACAGATCCGGTTTGCCATGAACGCCGAGATCATGCTGCTGGGCTTGCGAGCCATGCCGTTCCAGGTAGTCAAACTGTCAATCAGCGTCCAATATTTTCCACCAATAAGCGTCCAAAAGTTTCCAGTTGATCAGCTGACTCTGGCTTGATTTTTTCGTTGTTTGAATCGATATGAGTCGTTGCCCGTCTCCAAGATTTCACAATGATGCGTCAGTCGATCCAGGAGCGCTGTGGTCATCTTGGCATCTCCGAATACCGTTACCCATTCGCCAAATGACAAATTAGTTGTAACGATTAAACTTGTCTTTTCATACAACTGACTGATGAGATGAAAGAGCAGGGCCCCACCCGAAGCCGGAAAGGGTAGATAACCCAACTCATCAAGAATAACGGCATCCATCTGCGTCAATTGTCTGGCAATGTTTCCTGTTTTGCCCAGTTGCTTTTCCCGCTCTAGCAGATTAACCAAGTCCACTGCATTGAAGAAGCGAACCCTTTTTTGGCGATGAATGGCAGCAATCGCAAGTGCCGTAGCCAGATGAGTTTTGCCAGTTCCAGTGCCACCGACCAAGATCAGATTTTGTGCCATTTCCATAAAGTTGGCGCTAGCCAGCTGTTCAATCTGAGCATGCATCAGGGGAGATTCTGCCCAGTCAAACGTCGCCAGATCTCGGTGAATAGGGAATTTCGCCACCTTAATCTGGTAACGTAAGCTACGGGTTTGCCGATCTTGCTGCTCTGTCTGTATTAATCGATCGAGCCAGTGTTCAGGCGTAGGTGCTTGTCGAGGCTTCTCAGCCTGCAATTCGCTCCAGGCCGTGGCCATGCCGTACAGTTGCAGCGACTTGAGCTGAGCAATTCGATCAATGCACGACATAGGCACCTCCGCGCAAAGCGTCATAACGCGCACAGTCGGCCAATGGCTCGTGACGTAGTCTTAAGAGCTCAGGGAAGTTGATCGTCACAGGTTGCTGGGGTGCCAGCAAGCGACGTAATTCATTGATGACAATGGCGCCTGTCACGTTACCTTGGTCCAGACAAAGCTCACAGGCCATCTGCAAGGCATCCAACCCCGTTTCCCTAGCCAGTAAAAGCAAATCAACAAATGCACGGTCGCCTTTAGGTTGCTTGAGCAATCGATCTTTGACGTTACGGATGGATACAGGCAGGTCCCACTCGACAAAAGGAGCTCCGTGACGTAGTGCCCCCGGTTTTTTTTCGAGAACGGATAAATAGTGCCAGGGATTAAACTCCATGTGATGACGGCCAAATCGTCGTGGGTGTTCAGCGATGATCTGCCTATCATGCACTACACGAAGGCGATCTGCCGATAAACGTACTGAGACAGCCTTGCCTGCAAACTCAGCAGGGACGCTATAACGGTTATAGTCTGCTCGAACCAGACAGGTACTCGAAACCCGCAACATCTCTTCAACATAGCCATCAAAAAGGGCGGGGACTGCCCTGAGTTGCACCTGCTCCTCGGCAAATACCTCAGCAATAGCACGCTCCTCGACCGGATGCCGTCGTTGCGCTAATTCACGACAGCGTAGGCTCAGCCATTCATTAAGGTCTGCCAGATTCGCAAATCGTGGCCTCGGAGTAAACAACCATTCCCGGATATTGCCGACCTGATTCTCAACCTGCCCCTTCTCCCACCCCGATGCAGGGGTACAGGCTACCGGCTCAAATAGATAATGATTGGCTAATGCCATAAAGCGCAGATTGAAGCGACGTTCCTTGCCCACCAGAATGGCCTGTACGACCGCTTTGAGGTTGTCATAAATCATCTTTTGCGGCACGCCACCAAAGAAGGCAAAAGCTCGATTATGCGCATCAAAAAGCATTTCCTGCGTTTCTCGAGGATAAGCTACCACAAACATCTGTCGACTATAAACCAGACGAAAATGAGCCACTCGAACCTTGTGTAAAACGCCATCGATATCAACCTGCTCCTGGCTCCAATCAAATTGGCACACTTCACCAGGGGCAAAGGATAAGGGCACGAAAGCCTGACTGACCGATGGCCGCACGTTCTTAACTTTCCAGCTCTGGACAAATTGGCGGACGCGATCATAGCCCCCCAGGTATCCTTCAGCTTGTAGTCCTTCAAAAAGTCGACGTGCAGTTCGACGCTGGGGTTTGGGCAATGCTTGCTCCGTCGAAAGCCATGAGGCAAGCATTTGTTGAAACTCTCCGGTGAGTTTGGGCGTAGGCTGATGCTGCCTCCGATAAACTTGAGGTGATGTGGTATTGAGATGCTTGCGAACCGTGGGCCGAGATAAATTAAGGCTTTTTGCAATAGACGAAATACTTTCGCCACTGACCAAGTGACGTCGCCGTATTTCAGCGATGATATCCATAGATAACACTCCAGGTTACTCCAGCTAAAAGCTGGATCATGACATAGTCCAGGGTGGAAACTATTGGACGCTTTTTACCCCAGAAACCTGGAAAGTTTTGCACACTGATTTACAGTCGAAGTCGCGTGGTACGAATAAACTGTGGTGACGAACTTGCAAAATCTCTTCGATACAGCCTGGACACATTGGCGATTCGGCAGATCGCCGACTGACATCAGGCAGTATGGGATACCGAATTGACTGGAATGCCTGCGCGATCAAGGTTGAGCAAATGGCGCGCGTCGGATCGCCACTGCCGAGCCTCAACATTCTTCTTCGTATGCGTTGTGGAACAGGCGGCGTAGGGAACAGGTAGCGTGCCAGATCGATGACGTTGCGTAGATCATACTGCATGCCGATGCGCTCGATGGCGTACTGCGTAACATGCGTGCAGTCCGTTTCACTGAGTCCGAAGGGTCGGCATATCCTGACGTGCAGGCCATTAAATTCATCAATGCCTACACTGCGCACGCCGTCCACCGTGTCCGCTTCGACAAACAGGTGGTTGGGGTTGCCGCCAACTCGAGCCAAGTGGTCACCAACAAACAAGGCCGCATGCGACCAGGTGGATTGAGTCAGGTATTTGATGGCCGCGCTCACCCGGCTGTTGCCCTCGACAAGTAGTACATCGCCAGGACGCAGGCACGCCAACAACTGCGCCGGCCCAACGGACGGAGCCACCTGATGCACATGAACAGGTTTGGCGAGAAATCGTGCTAGCCAACGTCCTATCCAGCCAAGAGCAAAGCCCATAGTTTTTCCTTTCAATCTGTGACCTATCGACTTTGGTACCTGCATTGACAGCGTCAACCATATATCGTCTGCAACCAACGACCGCAGTGATGTCTATATGTCTCATGAACCGGTGAGTTTCTTACACAAATCGGTGCTCATCATGTCCATGGCGCACTGTTCATGTCATTCATACTGATGGGCAAATAAATAGTCGGTCCTGAAAAATTCGCTATCTAAATTTCTTGATATACCCTGCCGGGTATAATGGTCCTGACCACCATGCCGTACCCCCGGTTAGCTTGCGTGTCTGCGTCAGCGGAACCCGTTGATACACCCGTGATAGCCACAAAATCCAGGCACAAAAAATCCTGATGACTCGCAGCAGGAACCTCAGGTTGTAGCCTGCGGCACACAGCACTGCATGGATAGCATCGCCCATGGCACCCTTGAGCCAGCAGCGCCGCATCCTGCAATCATCCTTGAGGTGTCCAATCACCGGTTCAACGGCAGATCGTCGTTTCATCATCTTGCGTTGTACGGGGGTCATGCTGCGCATCTTGCCGGGGTGTAAAATCTCAACACCAGGGATCGTGACTCCGCGGTAGCCCTTGTCGACCAGTGCACGTTTCGGGCGCGGTGCCGATGGGATGTCCTGCAACAGGATCGTCGTCTGTTGCAGTTGCTCCTCCAGCGTATGTCCATCGTAAGGGTTACCCGGAAAGGTTCTCGCACCAATCACCAGACCCTGCTTGGCAGTGACCGCCACAGAAGCCTTAACACCAAACTCATAGGGCTGACGGGCCTTGCCCTTGCTGAGACATTCCACTTCCGGTGCATGCAAGGCGTAAATTTTGTTCTTGTCCTTGCGTCCCTGGACCAGCAACTTCTCGATACGACTCAGCATTTCGGCCTGGGCCGACACCACATCCTGACGCCGCTGCAACGCGCGCAGCAGCTTACCCACTATCGTCCGCTGACGCTTGATGGCCTTGTGCATGCGCTTGTATTGCTTGGCATGCGCATACCGCCCCGCCTGCAAACGCAGCAGTTTTCCTTCTTTGGCAAAGTCTGCTTTAAGGTCACACCGTATTGCTTGGCCATCTTCACCAGCTTATGCCGGGCCACCTCCAGCAACCGGCTGTCGGTGGGATAGGCAACCGCCTTTTCCATCACCGTGGTGTCCACGATCACCTGTTCCAGATCGGCAGGGTTCACCGCCTTCATGCTGACCGCTGCTTCAATGGTCTTGGCCAGCATCTCCTCAGCGCCGGCCTCGCTCAGTTGCTTGCGAAACTGAACCAACTTGGTGGGATCACAGGGCTGGCGATGCTCAAAATATGCCTGGCCACAAAAATACTGCCAGGCGGGGCTCTCAGCGTAGCGCGCGCAGACACCTTCATCGGATTCGTTGTAGGCATGCTTGAGGTACAGCAAACCCACCATCAGACGAACCGGTAATGCAGGCCGGCCCGCCGTACTGACATGGCCACCACGGCGCGGCACACGGGTT
>JAJZUM010000187.1 GCA_021848605.1 Pseudomonadota bacterium
TGCAGGTATTCAGCAAATTTCACATTGCCGCTCAGATAGGCAAAAACCGTCAAAGCCGAGGCCACCATGACAGTTGGCATGATGGCCAATCCATCCAGACCATCGGTCAAATTGACCGCATTACTACTGCCTACGATCACCAGATAGCTGAGAAAGACAAATGCTCCAAACCCCAAAGGAATAAAGACCTGTTTGACCATCGGTATAAGCAATGCATGTTCTTCGGGTGTCTGTGCCAGCCAAAACAATATGACTGCTGCCAATATTCCTCCCAGCGACTGCCAGAAATACTTCCAGCGCGCGGGTAAGCCCCGCGGATTGCGTTCAACCACTTTACGATAATCATCAACCCATCCCACGGCACCAAAAACACCCATGACCAACATGCAAACCCAGATGTAGGGATTGTGCAAATCAGCCCACAGTAATACCGTAATCAGAATGGCAACCAGTATCAGGGCTCCTCCCATTGTTGGCGTCCCTGACTTCACCAAATGGGTTTGAGGACCATCGGTGCGAACCGCCTGCCCAATTTTCATCTGTCGGAGCCGTTCAATCATGCCTGGCCCCACCAGAAGTGCAATCGTGATGGCTGTCAGGATACTCAGTATGGCCCTCATGGTCAGATAGTGAACCACCTGAAAACCACTGTAATAACGAGCCAGATATTCCGCCAGCCAGGTCAGCATGTCCCTTGCTCCTTCAGGAGGACCGTCACAACCTCATCCATCTTGCTGCTACGTGAACCCTTGACTAGCAGGCTCACGACCCCCTCAAGTTCACCAAGCAAATCCGCAACAAGTGCACGTCGGTCGGAATAGAGCCGGGTTCTGCTTCCAAATCCTTCCGCATAAAAATCGGCATACTCCCCGACTGCGTACAAGGCATCAATTTTTTTCATTGCAGCCCAAGCCCCCACATGAACATGCTCCTCACCAGCAGCCGATCCGAGTTCGGCCATATCACCTAAAACAAGAATTTTTCGTCCCGGCTGTACTGCAAGAACATCAATCGCTTTACGCATGGAATCAGGATTCGCATTGTACGAATCATCAATAACCGTGACCGAACCACATTCATGCCGACACATACGCCCGCTTATCCCAGGGATCCGTTCAAGGGCCCTGCTCGCCTTCACAAGATCAATGTCGGGAACGGCCAGACACATTCCAATAGCCAAACTCGCATTGATCACATTATGTTCACCCATAACGGGTAACTGGATTCGAGGCAAAGGCTGCCCCCGAACAAGCAGATCAATGGCGAAGCATCCGTGTTGATCCGGTAATTGGCTGACCACGTGCACATCTGCATCTGGATTTTTCATGCTGACGGTAATCTGGTGAAGGCTCTGTGCCTGATGACGGCAATAATCGCTCCATTCATCATCGAGATTGATCACAGCGACACCTTGAGCACCCGAGTGATGAAAAATTTCAGATTTGCCCTTGGCGATGCCCTGACGTCCCCCAAATCCATCCAGGTGCGCCCAGCCAATATTGGTAATCGTCACACAATCCGGACAGACCAGAGCTGCAGTCTGATCAATTTCGCCCACATGGTTAGCACCAAGTTCAATGACCGCAAAACGATGTTCAGGCCGCAAAGCCAGCAATGTCAGGGGCACACCAATATGATTATTGAGATTACCCTGGGTTGCCAGAGTCAAGCCCTGCGTTGACAGCATGGCCGCCAACATTTCCTTGGTTGTTGTTTTGCCCGAACTCCCGGTCAGTGCAAAGCGCGTGATATGTCCGCATTTATTTCGCCAGTACATGGCCGTTTGCTGTAAAGCCAACAAAGTATCCTTCACGACCCATTGACTGACGAGACAATCAGCCAGGGGAGTCTCGACAATAAGCGCTGAAGCCCCGGCAGCTACGGCCTGTGCAAGATGATGATGCCCATCATGTCGCTCACCCCTGAGGGCAAAAAACCAAGTCCCCGATTTAAGGGTACGTGTATCGGTAGAAACCTGTTCAAAGAAACTGTCCCCTCGTACTTCCCCACCGAAGGCTGCCTGAAGATCACTCAGTTTCATGGTTGAACTCCAATACTTCGCGAGCCACAAGCACATCATCAAAGGGATAACGTTGCCCCATGATTTCCTGATAATCCTCGTGTCCCTTGCCAGCGATAACCACGACATCATCCATCGCAGCCGAGAGAATTGCTGCGCGAATCGCTGCAAACCGGTTGGCTTCCAAGTTCACAGGACGATCACAACCCGCCTTGATCATGGTCATAATTTTCAGTGGGTCTTCGCAACGGGGATTATCAGCAGTCAGCCACACCGCATCGGCATATTGACAGGAGATCTGTCCCATCAACGGCCGCTTACCAGGATCCCTGTCCCCCCCGCAGCCAAAGACCAGCGAGATTCGACCGCCACACCAAGAGCGAACATCCTGGAGCAATTGCTGCAACGCATCCGGGGTATGAGCATAATCAACAATGACCAGAGGCTTTCCCTGCGTCCGCAGAACCTGCATGCGTCCACGAACCGGCTGTAACTGCATCAGCAATTCAATAGCCTGTCCCCAGGCCATCCCCTGCAAAAGCAAAACCCCTAGAACAGCAAGCAGATTACCAACGTTATAAAGACCAAAGACCTGAGTTTGCAACTCAGCAGAGCCCCAAGGACTAGCCAACTGCAGCACAAGTCCCTGACCGGAAGCACGCGCATGAAGACAGCGAAGGTCTGCTGAGCCCTTACTGCCGAACGTCAAACAGTCCAGGCCTTGTTGCAAACCCTTGCGCATCATGAAACCAAAAGGATCATCCACATTGAGAACCGCTCCCTTTAAACCGCGCCAGGAAAACAGACGGGCCTTGGCAGCAGCATAAGCTTCCATATTGCCATGATAATCAAGATGGTCACGGGTCAAATTGGTAAAAACAGCCCAGTGCACAGGAACGGCTTCCATCCGATACTGATCCAATCCATGAGAACTTGCTTCCATGGCAAGATGGGTCATGCCCTTATCAACAAGTTCACGTAGTGTCCGCTGCAACCGTATAGGTTCAAGCGTTGTGTGCGTTGATTGCGACACTTGCCCCCAGAGCCCATTGCCTAATGTTCCTAATACGCCGCTTGACAAGTTACAGGCATGCCAACAGGCCGCCATCCAGTGTGCCGTGCTGGTTTTGCCATTGGTACCCGTTACAGCCATTACCTGCAAGGATTGACCCGGATGATCATAAAAAGCGGCAGCCATGGAAGACAAACGTTTGCGAAGATCAGGTACATAAATAACCGGAACGGGAAGATCTCTGTGCTCATCCGTATCGTCACACACAATCATTGATGCCCCACGGGTTATGGCATCCTTGATATGCTCATCCTGGAGTTTCCTTCCCGCCGCCATCGCCACAAAGGCATCACCCGATTTTATTTCACGACTGTCCTGCCCCAAACCAGTGAGCATCAGATCCGTGTCTAAAGTTGCCAACCCAATGGTTTGCAACCATTGATCCACTGGTTTCATCCCTTCTCCCCCATTCGAGGCATCGGGCGCACCTGAGGAACGCTTTCTGCAAGATGTTCGCTACTATGGTCGGGAGGAACGTCTTCCAGCCGAAGGATCTCGCTCATGGCTCGTGAAAATACTGGTGCCGAGACAAGTCCCCCGTAATAGGCTGATTTGGAGGGTGTATCAATAACTACGGCCAATACATAGCGAGGGTGTGTTGCCGGCGCCATGCCAACGAATAAGGCTCGATACTGACTAGGGCTGTAGTGTCCATTAACCACTTTGTGGACGGTTCCTGTCTTTCCAGCCACCCAGTATCCTGGAACAGCTGCCTGTTGCGCGGTTCCTTCCGGGCTAACGACCGTCTCAAGCATTCGAATGATTTCCTGATCAACCACCGGACTAATCACGCGCACTCCAGGCACAGGCTGATTTTGTCGCACAAAGCTTACAGGACGTAACACACCGCCCGCTGCCAGTGCCGCATAGGCTCGCGCCAGCTGAAGAACGGTCACGGTCTCTCCGTATCCAAAGGACATATGGGCAATACCAATGGGCTTCCAGAGCGAAGGTGCCGGAAGCCGGCCAGGACTCTCGCCTGGGAATGAACTTCCGGTGGTATGACCAAATCCAAAACGTTTAAACATGTCCGGAAGGGCATTGGGGGGTAAAGCCAGCGCAATTTTAGAGGCGCCAATATTGCTCGACTTGGTGATGATATGGGTCATGTCGATGACACCATTATTGTCATCATCATGAATAATGTGATTACCAACCCGAAATGTTCCCGGACTGGTATCAAACAGGCTGTTGGGAGTAAACAAGCCACTAGTCAACCCAGCGGCAATCGTAAATGGCTTCATCGTTGAACCTGGTTCCAGCATGTCTACTACCGCACGATCACGTAATGCCTCCATCGAAACATGACTGCGATTGTTCGGGTTATAAGAAGGAACGTTGGCAATAGCCAGTACTTCACCAGTTTGTACGTTAATGGCCACCGCCGCTCCTGACTTGGCCTGTTGAGCCTGAACCTGTTCGGCTAATTCACGATAAAGAAGATATTGTGCCCGGCTGTCGAGACTGAGATAGAGGTCTTTTCCAGGAACTGCTGGACGAATCAGATCAACATCGCGGATGAGGTGACCATGAAGATCAGTCATCACTTTTCGTAACCCGTTATGTCCCTGTAACCAGTCATTGTACTCGAGCTCAATGCCATCCATGCCCTGTCCATCGATATTGGTAAAACCGATGACCTGTGCGAAAGGTTCGCCTTCGGGGTAATAACGCATGTATTCGGTCTGACCATACAAACCAGAAATGCCCTGTGCCAAAATCAACTTCGCAGATGCTGGATCAAGATCACGCCGGACATACATAAATTCTCGATGACGAGCTTTGTGAACTTTGTTTTGCAGGTCAACCGGATCGACGGACAACTGCTTGGCCAGTTCCCTGATATCATCCGGGTCTTCTCCAAACTGGCGCG